>CAZEWV010000422.1:0-2759 GCA_964516025.1 uncultured Eubacteriales bacterium | reverse complement strand
GCGGCAAGTTTTGTATGCAGCGCTTTATGATTGGGTGTGTTGTTCAGCCGGATGTATCGAATGTCATGATAGTTGGCTCCTCCTTCAGTTTCGTACATTGCAGTCTGAAAGATCGGGATGCAAACAGCCCCCTCGATCCGCGGATCCGGTTCTCCGGCATGGATGAGTTTTGTTTCGATGTTTGTATAGTCTTTACTCATGGTTTGGCACTCCTTCTATAAATTCTCTTAAGTCAGGCTTGCTTCAATCTAAGCGGTTTTGTTAGATTAGAGAGGACTTATAGTAATACAAAGCCATGCATCAAATCAAAGACCTGAGCTATTCCATTGGAGAGCGAAAGCTCTTGGATGGAGTCAGCTGGGCTGTTCAGCCCGGCCAACGTGTGGCTTTGATCGGACCCAATGGAGCCGGCAAGACGACTCTGTTCAGGATTGTCACAGGTGAAATTGAAGCGCATTCAGGAAAGACCTTGAAACCCAAAGGATTCCGTATCGGGTATCTCCCTCAAGAAGAAATTGTCGTGCAAGGCGACACTGTGCTGCAGACTGTCTTGGACGGCAAGAAGGAAATTTCGAACCTGGAGAAAATAATTGGAAAGCTTCACGTGGCCCTGGATAGCTCTTCAGTGGAGAAAGAAAAACTCTTGGATCAACTGGGAACCGCAGAACACCGCTTTGAAGCCCTGGGAGGTTACCGGCTTGAAACCGAGGCAAAAACCGTCCTTTCCGGGTTGGGTTTTTCTGAGAAAGATTTTTCCAATCATTTGTCCAACCTCAGCGGGGGATGGAGAATGCGTGCCTATCTGGCCCGGCTTCTCATCCAAAAACCGGACATGCTTCTGCTTGACGAACCTACCAACCACCTCGATCTTCCTGCTCTGGAATGGCTGGAACAGTATCTCCTTTTGTTTTCAGGGTGTGTGGTCGTTGTTTCCCATGATCGTTTCTTTATCGACCGTTTGGTTCGTGGGATTTACGAACTAGACCGCGGTCAGCTGGTCTTCTACTCAGGAAATTATCACGCCTATGAAAAACAAAAAAGTCAGAGAGAGGAGCTCCTCCGGAAGAAGTGGGAGGAATTGAGAGAGGAGAAGAAGAGGCAGGAACGCTTTATCGAACGCTTCAGGTATAAAAACACAAAAGCCTCTCAGGTCCAAAGCCGTATTAAACATCTGAAAAAAATGGAAAGTATAGAAATCCCACCCCCGTCGCGTCGGCTGGATTTCAACATAGCAGTCGAGATTCACAGCTATAATGATGTGTTGAAAATCGAAGATATGTTTTTCCGGTACACGGAGGACTGGGTGCTGGAAGGTTTGAACTTTCACCTGAGCCGAGGAGAAAAAGTCGCCCTGGTAGGTGTCAATGGAGCTGGGAAGACAACTCTGACAAAACTGATCACAGGTCAGATCCTCCCTCAAAAAGGTCGTGTCGTTCTTGGGAAGAGAACACAAATTGGGTATTATGCCCAGCACCGTATCTCTGCCCTGGATTTAGAATCTGCCGTCTATGATGAAGTGCTCAAAACTGCTGCTGACAAACATATTCCCCGAATAAGAGAAGTGTTAGGTGTTTTTTTGATGAGTGGAGATGATGTGACCAAAAAGATAAAAGTCTTGTCCGGAGGTGAAAAGGCGAGAGTATCTCTGGCTAAAATCCTTCTTTCCCCGGTCAATTTTCTAATCATGGATGAGCCCACTAACCATCTGGACCTGCCCTCTGTCGAAGCCCTGGAATCGGCTTTAAATAATTACAAAGGTACACTCTTGATGATTTCCCATGACCGGTATTTTCTGGATAAACTGGTCCATCGTGTCGCTGAAGTCAAAGGCAGATATATCGAAGAATATACGGGAAACTACTCCTACTACCTTGAAAAGAGAAATTTTGAGTCGGAAAGTCAGACTCAGGCCAAAAATATCGCACCTCCACAGATATCCGGACGTAAAACAAAAGACCAAAAGAGGACCGAGGCGGAAGCCCGGCAGGCCGTGAGCAAAAGACGCAACAAGCTTCAAACAGAGGTCGATTCCCTCGAATTAAAAATCAATACATTGGAAGCAAAAAAAAGTGAAATGGAGCAAAGACTGGCCAAGCCTGAGACCTATAAAGACAGCTCTTCTTCTGTCACGCTCCAAAAGGACTATGCGTCGGTTAAAAAAGAGCTGGGAAAATCATATAAAAACTGGGAATCCTTCAAACTAGAACTGGAGAACCTACTAGATCAACTTCCCTAAGTTTCTCAAAAAAAGTTGTCAGCTTGTCAAAATTCTGTTTAAATGACCACTATTGATTTAAAAATATGAGCACAGCAGAGAGCCAACAACTAACGACAAAAAAGATTATTGTCTTTTGGATGCCCCTGGCTGCGACCTGGCTCATGATGGCTTCGGAAGGGCCCTTCCTGGCAGCCATTATTGCCCGTCTGAACGCACCTAAAATCAACCTGGCGGCCTATGGCGTGGCTTTTTCAATTGCCCTTCTGGTGGAAGCGCCGATCATCATGCTTATGAGTGCGGCCACAGCCTTGGTCAAGGACAGGGATTCTTATTTAAAGTTAAGAAATTTCTCTTATTCTCTTAACGGCATTATCACTTTGCTCATGCTGTTTATCCTCATCCCTCCTGTTTTCAGATTGATCACAAGAAATCTTATGGATCTGCCTGAAAATGTGGCCCGTCTCACATACATGGCAACAGCCATCATGCTTCCCTGGCCGGCCGCCATAGGATTCCGCCGTTTCTATCAGGGGATTCTTAT
>CAZEWV010000421.1:0-2760 GCA_964516025.1 uncultured Eubacteriales bacterium | reverse complement strand
CGGACTCGAACCGGCACGTAGGATCACCTACGAGGGATTTTAAGTCCCTTGCGTCTACCAATTCCGCCACCCCGGCAGCGGAGTGCAGATTATATCACAACCTCAAAAACCCAACAAGTTTATGGAGTGAGTCACAAAATGTATTTATTCAGTGTCATTCCGTCAGGAACTTTGACTTTACCCTGATAGACATTCCAGAAATATGTCCTCGCTTCTCCAAACTTTTCGTAGAGAGGATGGTTTTTTTCAGGGAAATGTGCAGCCATTGTCCTCCCCTCTTCATCAACCAGGAGCAGCTTTTCACAGCGGTTCAGAATACCAGCTGTCCCCACACTACCGATAGCCACCAATTCGTTTGCTTTGACTTTTGTGATCAATTCTCCATAGGTAAGATGTCTCTCTATAACCGGCACATTCATTTCTTTCAGAATCGTGACAATGCCCTGGATCGTGACGGAAGGGAGGATTAAGTTGTTTTCGGGGATTTTTATGACTGTCCCATTTTTAAGAGCAAACAGGCAGCAGGAGGAATCCCATTCAGAGATCCGCCGCTCCTCAAGCTTCATGTATGGCTTATCATCCAAAAATAAAGCCGAACCAGCCTCAGGATCGATTTTCCTGGCTTCATCAACCGCTTTAACGCTAATAAGATAATTCACACCCAGCTTTAAACACCCCGTCTGGTTGATATCCACAGCACGAACAAGATGCGGTACAACCACTCCTGAAAACGGCTCGCCCAAATACCGGTCGTAGCGGCAAACTACGGCTCTAATACCCGGAAGTCCGGGAAAATTGACACCTATGGATTGTTCCTCGTCAATCGTAAACGGCCGGAAATAACCTTGAGCTCCAAGTTCGGCCATTTCCTCAAAAAAAGGACGCAGATCAGGCTCACTGAAAAACTTATAAATGAAAACATCGACCATCTCTTCAACCGTAGGGACCAAATCCTGTTGTTGGCTGGACAAATTAAAGGCCATCCCTTTCTGAAATCTCTGCAGATTTTTTAACCAGTTCAAAAATACGACTTCGATTTGACCCGATTCAATGTGTCTGCAAAAAAAACGGATGCCCTCAAAAGATAAAAAAAGTCCGTAGTGGATCGAACGTGAAACGGCAAAAACTTTGGAATCCGGTTCAAGAAGTGTATACTCTTTTTCACCAAGGATATAACGCATTTGTCTTGGCGCCCATTTGACACCTTCAAATCTTGCCATTTATCCTCCTATCACAAAGGAAAGATATCTAGATTTATCACTGAAAAGAGATGAAGTCAATCCCCCCCCGTGTTGACTTGATTTCAGATCATGATAGAATGTTTTTATCATTTTCGAGTGACGAAGGAGAAGCCATTCATGAGCAAGATTAACGTTGCTATTATCGGTGTGGGGAACTGCGCCTCCTCACTCGTCCAAGGGGTCAAGTATTATCAAAACTCCAATAATTCAGACATGGTCCCAGGAGTCATGCATGTCAACCTGGGTGGATACCATATCAGAGATATCAACTTTGTGGCGGCTTTTGACATCGATAAAAACAAAGTAGGAAAGGATCTCAGCAGTGCTATCTTTAGTCCTCCCAACAACACAACAAAATTTTCTGACGTCCCCCATCTTGGCGTCAAAGTGGAACGTGGAATGACACATGACGGGATCGGCAAATATCTTTCTCAAATTATCAAAAAAGCACCGGGCACAACGGCCGACGTCGTCGGCATCCTCAAAGACAGCAAGGCAGACATAGTCATTAATTATCTTCCTGTAGGCAGTGAAGAAGCCACAAAATGGTATATTGAACAGGTTCTGGAAGCCGGGTGTGCTTTTATCAACTGCATACCGGTTTTTATCGCCAGCGAGTTGTACTGGCAGAAAAGATTTAAAAACAAAAACCTCCCCATTATAGGTGACGACATCAAGTCCCAGGTAGGCGCGACCATTCTTCACCGAACTCTCGTCAATCTCTATATGGACCGAGGAATGCCTATAGATAGAACATACCAGCTGAATACGGGCGGAAATACAGATTTTCTCAACATGCTGGAGAGGGATCGGCTGGATTCGAAGAAAAAATCAAAAACCAATGCCGTAACCTCCCAGATAAAGGCCAGGAATCTGAACATTGCAGCGGATGATATCCACGTCGGCCCCAGTGATTATGTTCCCTGGCAAAAAGACAATAAACTCTGTTTTATCCGCATCGAAAGCCGGCATTTTGGAGACGTTCCAACACATATGGACTGTCGTCTTTCTGTAGAAGATTCACCCAACTCTGCAGGAGTGGTTATCGATGCCATTCGCTGCTGTAAATTGGCCTTAGTCCATGGCCTCTCCGGAACGCTCTCAGCTCCTTCAGCCTATTTTATGAAATCTCCACCTAAACAATACACAGACCCGGAAGCCCATATTCTCACTGAAAAATTCATAAAAAAATACAGAAAAAAAAATAAAACAAAATAGAAACCTCAATAAAAGAGGAATACAATGATAAAAAAATCCATCGTCCTTCTGTGTCTGGCCCTATTTTTTCTTTTTCCGTTTCAAGGAATCGCCAGTGAGACAGGGAAAATCCAGGGCCGTGTTGCAGACAAAGATGGGGAGAGCCTGCCTGGAGTGAGTATTGAAGCAAGGAGCCCAAACCTTCAAGGGATACGCACAGCTATTTCCACTCAAGATGGTAATTTCCAATTCCCCCTTCTTCCGGTAGGAAAATACACCCTCACATATAATCTGGGAGGATTCAATCCTCTTATCCACGAAA
>CAZEWV010000420.1:0-2769 GCA_964516025.1 uncultured Eubacteriales bacterium | reverse complement strand
ATCCACGCGCCATAGGTCCCCAGCGCATAACCCAGCACGGCGAGCAAAACACCGACAGTGGCCAGAGATGGATGAAAGGCCGAAGCGACAATCGGCGCGGATGCAGCTCCCCCTATATTTGCCTGACTTCCCACAGCAATAAAGAAAAAGGGCGCTTTGATAATTTTGCCGACTGAAAGAAGTATCACAACATGTATGATCATCCAGATGAGTCCAACAAGAAATAGTTCGGGGCTTTCGAAAACAGCCATAATATCCATTTTCATTCCGATTGTAGCCACGAGCACATAGATAAATAAACTCCCGATACGTGAGGCCCCAACGCCTTCGAGCTTCCTTACAGGAGTGAACGATAGGATCAGACCCGCCGTCGTAGCGATGACAATGAGCCAGAAAAAATCAGAAGTGAGACTGAATTTTTCAAGGGCAGGAGCGTGTTTTTTGATAAAAGGTGCTAAGATATCTGCACAGAAATGTGAAAATGCCGTGATTCCGAAGCCCACAGCCATCAGGGTCACCACATTGGTCAGGTTCGGAATTTTTGCTATGCTGAGTTGATAGTTTTCAATCTTATCGCGCACTTCGTCGATAGCCGAAGAATCGGCCTTAAACAATCTGTCCATTCGTTTTGAAATGCCGGCGCCGTATAGTAGGAATGCCATCCAGACATTGGCGACTAAGACATCGACGGCGATCATGGATGAAAACAGCTTGTCACTGGTTTGGAACACCTCTTTCATGGCCGTCTGATTGGCTCCCCCGCCGATCCAGCTTCCTGCTACCGTAGCCAGTCCTCTCCAAACTGCATCGGGTCCGGCTCCGCCAACAATTTCGGGGGCGAATATAGAAGTGATCAGAATCGCCAATGGACCGCCGATGATAACGCCGACCGTTCCTGCAAAAAACATGATGACGGCTTTCTTGCCAAGGCCCATGATGGCTTTAAAATCGATGCTCAGGGTTAAGAAAACAAGGGATGTGGGAAGAAGGTATCGTGAGGCCATGAAATACAAACCGGACTCCTCTCCTGAAATCAAACCCAGTGAATTCAGGATAGAAGGTATAAAGTAGCAGAGCAGGAGAGAGGGAATATACTTGTAAAACTTTTTCCAGAACGGATGGGAGCTGTGGGACGTTATGAAAACAAAGGCCAGGATTATGAACAGGATGCCGAGGACAACGGCGTCATTCGTAAATACAGGTTCCATCTTCCATAACCTCCTTCAGAGGATCTTATACAGATTTTGGAAGCAAACCATATACAATTTATAGCTACAAATCAATCAGATTGTGTGAGTTTTTAAAAGACGGTGGATAAAGAATCGTCCCCAGATGAAGGCAATAAAACCGGCGATAACGTTCCCGGTCACAATTCCCCACCAGACACCTTTGAGTTTGAGATCCAGGATAACGGCAAAGATATAGGCCAGAGGAGTCGCAAGGACTATTGTGCGAATTAGAGTAACGATTAAAGAATACAGGCCTTTTCCCGTGCCCTGGAACATGGCCGAAGAAAGTATGCCAAAAGCGGTTGTGGGATAGTAGATGCACATCATACGCAGGAAGACGATCAAGTCCGCGCGGATGCGAACGGTTTCTTCAGCCAGAGTAAAAAGTCCGGCAATCTGGGGAGCAAAGACAAAGGTCAGTAGACCCACGGCCAATTCGATAACGAGTCCAATCCGGATGGCATAGAGGTAGGCACTATTCAGTTTCACATAATCACGTGCGCCAAACGCGGCCCCGGTCACAGAGGTTACGGCCGTTGCAATCCCCAGAAGAGGCAGGATGGCAAACATGGCGACACGCCACCCCGTGGTATAGACGGCGACCCCGTCTGTCCCTCCAACTTCCACAGCAATGAGATTGAGGAGAAACATTGAAAAAGCCATAGCCAACTGCTGTACAGAGGCGGGAATTCCGACACGAAAGATATCTGTCGTGATGGCTCTCTGGAACCGAAACCGTTTAAAAGAAATATGGATAAACGTGACTTTTTTAATAAAAAGCCATCGAAAAAAGAACGTCGATGACACAGAAAGAGAAACCATGGTGGCCCATGCGGCTCCGGACACACCTAAATCAAGGACATAGATAAAGATCGGATCGAGAATAATATTCAATCCGGCACCCAGCATCATCGCGTACATGGCCCGCTTCACATCACCTTCTGCACGCATGAGAGCGCTGGAGACATTGCTGAAGAAGAAGATGACGGTGCCGGCGAAAAGGATCCTTGCATAGCTGGCTGCCATGGAAGCGACATCACCGGCGCCCATGGCTGTGAAAATGATAGGCGCAGTCAGAAATAATGGCACGGTGACCGTGACAGCTGTGATGATCATAAGAACAAAAGTGTGAGCTCCGACTAAATCGGCACCCGATTTGTCATTGGCTCCAAGTCTGCGGGATATGGCCGAGCCTCCTCCAACACCAATTCCGGTCGCCAGGGCTAAAATCATAAACAAAAAAGGAAAGAAAAAACCGACGGCCGAAAGTGCATCTGCGCCAAGACCCGAGACCCAGAGAGCATCGATGAAGGTGTAAAGAGTATGGACAGATAAGGCAATAATCATTGGGAAAGAAAGCTTGACGATGGCTTTCCGGGGATTTCCGAGCAGAGTTTCAACTCCTTTGGTTTGATTCTTCAATAGGGGAGAGGCTTCTTTATGGTCTTTCATTGTACTTAAACGCGTATTATAAACTCATTTTCGGTAATTACTCAATAACTTGTGGCAAGAGACAGTGCGAGAGTTCGAGGACTTATTT
>CAZEWV010000419.1:0-2783 GCA_964516025.1 uncultured Eubacteriales bacterium | reverse complement strand
ACGGAGCTCATGCCATGCCGCGATGTCCGTTTGTTCTGATATAATCTCTGAAATGATCTGAATGGATTCTTTATCTGCCGATGTTTCTGCCAGTTCAATGACACATTCATAAAATATCTTTGCCCCTACTCCACAAATCATAAATCCAACCACTATTGTGGCCAGCTGGTCTCCATGTCCCCATCCGAAGAGGCCGGCTGCTCCCCCCAAGAGGACCGCCACCGATGAGAAAGAATCCGACCTGTGATGCCAGGCATTGGCATAAAGAGCCGCACTTTCCGTCTCACGTGAGACTTTCCGCGTCTTGTAAAACAAAACCTCTTTGCTGAAGACAGAAAGTGATGCCACAACCAGCACCGTAATGCCGGGGAAATCATGCTCGTGCCGAAGGATCGCCGCACCGGAAGACACTATAAACATGACACCAATGACGACAAGGATAAATGCCATCAATTGAGTTGTGATTGTTTCGAACTTTTTGTGGCCATAAGGATGAGTCCTGTCTGCCGGTCGGCTGGACATTTTTGTGCCGATGAGGACCAAAAAGTCCGTGAGTAAGTCGGAAAGAGAATGGAAGCCATCCGCAACCAATGCAGAGGATTTGATCAAAAGTCCTGATATTATTTTCAGCGTCATTAAAACGGCATTGAGCAGACTCCCCCATAAGGTAATCGTCCTTATTTTATTGACTCTGTCGCTCTGAGTTCGTAAAATTCCGGTACTCATCTGTCTGGGTTCCCTTTATAACGTATTATAGATGAATTAGCCCTGCGGGGCTAGATTTTCCCGAATCTTTGATATTCAGAGATGTTCTGATATGATGGAAAAAAATTATCATGAATTTTCTTAAGTCGGCATTTTTTAAAAAATATCTTCTTCCCGGTTTTGTCTTTCAATCCGTTGTCATTGCCGGGGGTTACGGCACCGGACGGGAGATCATCGAATACTTCCTCAGCTACGGCCCGGTCGGAGGGATACTGGGAATGCTTTTGGTCACAACAGTCATGTGGTCGATCTGTTTGGCCGTGACTTTCGAATTCTCCCGGAAATACCAAGCCTATGACTACCGGACATTTTTTAAAAAACTGCTCGGCCAATCCTGGTTTGTTTTCGAAATCCTGTACTTCATCCTTCTCTTTATCGTTCTGGCGGTTATCGGTTCAGCAGCCGGAGTTATTCTCAGGGACAATTTCGGACTCCCCTTTATTTTCGGAGCCCTTATCATGCTGGCCGCTGTTGGATTTTTGACTTTTAAGGGCAGCTCATTCATTGAAAACTTTCTTTCAAGCTGGTCTATACTGCTCTATCTAATCTATGGAATTTTTCTTGTCGTTGCCCTAATAAAATTCGGCCCGGCCATAGAGAAGAGTTTTGGAAGTGGAGTCGTGCAGCCGAAATGGGCACTGGGAGGATTTAAATATGCCCTTTACAACTTGGGGATTATCCCCGCCGTTCTCTTCTGTTTAAAGCATGTTAAAACACGAAAGGAAGCTGTCACTGCGGGTCTCCTGGGAGGTCTTATAGGAATTTTACCGGCACTTCTTTTTTTCATTGCCGTAGCCGGTTTTTATCCGGCCATTCTTCCTGAAGAGATTCCGGCCATCTTTGTCCTCCAGAAGACTGGGATATCAGTGCTGCTCATTATCTTCCAAGTCGTCCTCTTTGGTACTCTGATCGAAACCGGCACGGGATTCATTCACGCCGTCAACGAACGTATTCAATCGGCGATGTCTTCTAAGGGGAAAAAACTTGCCCAGTGGCTCCGGCCCGTCATATCGCTCGTACTGCTTTTAGTAGCTCTAGGGATTTCGACATTTGGCCTGATCCCATTGATCGCAAAAGGATACGGAACTGTAAGCTGGGGTTTTCTTTTTGTGTATATCATCCCTGTGATGACTCTAGGACTCTGGAAAATTCTAAAAAAATAATTTAGGTCAGACGTACTCGATAATCGCCGGCGTTTTGGGGGTGACTTTTTTTTGAGAGAACAATCACCTCTCACGATGAAGAAAATTCATCATAAATACCACCCTGAGCGGTGATTGACCATAAAGGAAAGAAATGAAAAAATTTCTATACGGTGAACAACATATATGAGAGAAGAGGAGGGCCTGTTTATGAGAGGTTGTTATTGCTCCAGTGTGGGAAGGAAATAGGAGGATTCCTCTCCAGGCCCTCTTCTTTTACTCATTTTCATTAAGAAAAATCTTCGATCTAATCAAAAACGATATTTTATCCGAAACTCAAATAATTCCACAACATCTTGTGACTATATTATAATAAAGTACGACATATTGATGGAGATGTCAACGTTTTATCTTCTTTTCATGGGCATCTCTCTGACTTCTTGACTCTCCTCCATGGGAATGATATAAGCTGAATTTAATATCGACCTGAAGTTTTGTCAAAATCATGCAAAAATACAGCCTAGAATGCCTCCATTGTGGAGCCCGGTATGAAGATGATTCTTTCCGCTTAAAATGCGATAACGATCATAAACCTTCACTCCTCCGAACGATCTACACAAATAAGAACTTTTCTGTCCACGAAGAAAAACCGGGAATGTTTAAATTCATGGATTTTCTCCCAGTCGAACGCATCATTCGGAACGAAGGAGCGCCCATAACTTTCAAGAGTGAAAGATTGGCCGAAGCTCTCGGACTTAAAAATCTTTACATCATTTTTAACGGATATTGGCCTGAAAAAAAGGCTTTGATTTATACGGCTTCGTTTAAAGAACTTGAGGCGCCCTCGGTTCTAGCCAGAATTCCTGAAAATAACAC
>CAZEWV010000418.1:0-2784 GCA_964516025.1 uncultured Eubacteriales bacterium | reverse complement strand
TCATCAATCCGACAAGGAGCCAACTGGAGGACAGCCCTCTAAACATGATCGTTGTGGGGACGGAAGAGGGTATTGTGATGATGGAGGCCGAGTGTGCGGAAGTCGAAGAGGATAAAATCATTCAGGCCACCTCTTTAGCCCAAGCGAAGATTAATGAGATCATCAACATACAGAAGGATCTGTTCAGCCGGCTTGATATCAAAAAACGTGAGTTCAAGGCTAAGGAGATCGACCAAAACATGTACGATCGCATTGAGAAAGACATCTCAACTTCCCTATTAGAAGCCATTCAGTTTCCGGGGAAAAAAAGAGAAAAGGATGAAAAAACAAATGCAATCCTTATAACTCTACTGGAAAAGATCCCTGAAGAAAATATTGAGGAAGTCAACGATACAAAAGACATTTTCTATGCCATTCAAAAGAAATTAGTCCGTAATTTAATTGTCGAAGGTCAAAAACGAGTCGATGGAAGGACGTTCGACGAAATCCGCCCCATTTCCATCGAGGTGGGCATTCTGCCACGAACACATGGATCCGCACTCTTTACCCGCGGTGAAACCCAGTGTCTCGCCACAGTGACTCTCGGGACCTTTGAAGATATTCAACGAGTTGACGGATTGATCGATCAGGCAGATAAAAGGTTCATGCTCCATTACAATTTTCCTCCCTTTAGCGTAGGAGAAGTGTCCTTTCTAAGAGGTCCAGGCCGCAGGGAAATCGGACACGGTGCTCTTGCGGAAAAATCCATCCTACCAGCCATCCCGGATGAAGAGAAATTCCCTTATACCATACGAATTGTCTCCGATATTCTGGAATCGAACGGATCATCTTCCATGGCCACAGTCTGTGGAGGTGTTCTTTCTCTTATGGATGCGGGTGTTCCTCTACCCTCCATCATTGCCGGAATGGCTATTGGATTGGTTAGAGAAGGCGACCGCTATGCAATCCTTACTGATATTGCCGGTCTCGAGGATCACGTAGGAGACATGGATCTCAAAGTTGCAGGAACAGAAAAGGGGATAACAGCCATCCAGATGGATCTAAAAATTCCGCATCTCTCCATAGATTTGCTCAAGGAAGCCATAGAAAAAGCCCGTTTGGCTCGATTGAAAGTGATCGAAAAGATGAGAGAAGTTCTTCCGGAATCCCGCGCCGATATCTCCCCCTTTGCTCCCCGTATGATCAACATTTTCATCAATCCGGAAAAAGTGGGAGATGTGATTGGACCTGCAGGAAAAATCATCAAAAAAATTATTGCAGAGACAAAAGCTAAAATCAATATTGATGAGTCAGGGAAAATCACTATCGCTTCCGTAGATTCGTCTGCTGCTGAAAAAGCCAAAGAGATGATCCGGGAAATCACGCAAGAGGCTGAGATCGGAAAGGATTATACAGGGAAAGTCATCCGGATCGAAGATTACGGTGCTTTTATTGAAATCCTTCCTAATATTGTTGGTCTGTTGCATATTTCCGAAATTGCCCACCAACGTACACGAAGTGTAAGGGACGTGATGAGGCTTGGAGATGCCATTCGTGTTAAAGTCATATCGATCGACGAAAGCAATAAAGTCCGGGTTAGTAAAAAAGCCCTGGAAGAACCACCTCCTCATGACGAAGACTTTAACGACCGCTCAAGGGATTCAAACCGAGAAAGGAATGATAGGAATCGGTACTAATCCCAAGCGATAATAACAGCATAGATGCAGACATTCAGACAAAGAAATCGAGGGTTTACTCTCGTCGAAATGCTCGTCACTCTTACTATTGTTGCGATTCTCGCCAGCGCAGCTCTTCCTCTGGCAAAATTTGCAGTTAAGCGGCAAAAAGAAATAGAACTAAGAAGAAATCTCAGGCTGCTGAGAGATGCGATCGATGCGTACAAAAAGATGGCTGATGAGAAAATATTTGAATTCGATGAGAAGACCGAAGGATACCCCCCTGATCTGGAAACCCTTGTAGAAGGCATTGAAATCAAAGAATCAGAAGAGGGAGATGAAGTCATAAAGATTCACAAATTTTTACGCCGAATCCCCAAGGACCCCATGACAAATTCTCTAGAATGGGGATTGAGATCTTACCAGGATGTCTTGGATTCTAATGTTTGGGGAGGAGAAAATGTGTATGATGTCTACACCAATAGCCCGGGAATTGCACTGGATGAGACTAAATACAGGGAGTGGTAGGAAATCAATGAGAACAAGGCCCTTTCAACGGTCTCAAAAAGGATTTACTCTTATCGAACTCATGATTGTTTTCACGCTTATAGGGATATTGGTTGGCCTGGCTCTTCCACAATACCAAACCGGAACACGGAGAGCTCGCGAAGCCGTCCTTAAAGAAAATCTCTTTATTCTAAGAACTCTGATCAATCAATACTACACCGACAAAATGAAATACCCTGCATCCCTGCGGACGCTGGTCGATGAAGGGTACTTGAGGGAAATCCCTATTGATCCCATTACACAATCCTCTGAAACATGGATCGAAATTCCGGAAATATTCAATCCGGAGGATATGCTTTCAGGAATGGAAATACCAGGCATTGTCGATGTACAATCTGGTGCCGGTTCAGAACGAACTGCCACGGATGGAACTTTCTTTAATACATGGTAATTATTAGTAAAAAAAAACAAACACATTCAGCAGGATACACTCTTATCATTCTCCTTTTTGCTGTATCCGTGTTGATTATTGGTCTTTTGGTTGCTGTTCCTGTCTGGCAAACTCAGATACAAAGAGAAAAAGAAGAAGAACTCATTTTCCGGGGAAAACAGTATGTTGAAG
>CAZEWV010000417.1:1460-2793 GCA_964516025.1 uncultured Eubacteriales bacterium | reverse complement strand
GTACTGCCGGAAGTTTGGGATCACATCACCGCTCCGTCCTTATCTGTCCCTGGCTTTAGGGGCGTTTGAAGTAAGGTTGATAGAGATGGTGTCCGCATTTACGACTTTTCCCAACAAAGGAGTAAGAATCACTCCCTATTTTATCACCCGGATCGAAGACAAAGACGGAAATATTTTAGAGGAACACCAAATTGAATCTGAAGAGGTCATCTCTCCCCAGGTTGCCTATATCATGACCTCTCTTCTCCAGGGAGTTGTCCAGAGGGGTACGGCGCAGGCTGTAAAATGGCTGGAGAAACCTTTGGGAGGAAAAACGGGTACAGCCGACGAATATTCCAATGCCTGGTTTATCGGATTTTCCCCGACACTCTGTGCCGGAGTATGGGTGGGACATGAACAGGGGAATATGACTATTGGAGAGCGACAGTCCGGCGCTGTGGCGGCCCTACCGGCCTGGAAAGAGTTTTTTGAAAAAACTATCGAAGATGAGAAGATAGCCGCCGAGGAGAATGAAGAAGAGTACAATCCTGGAGAGTTTGATGTTCCTCCCAATCTCGATTATGCCACAATTGACTACAAGACAGGTTTGCTGTCGACTTACATTTGTTTCTTTCCTTTCAGGGAGGTCTATCTTCCTGATACCGCCCCCACTAGATTCTGTTCCTATGAGGACCATTTGAAGACCTATGACTATTACGATTCGCTTAAAGAGAAAAAGGACAACTGATCCCTCTAATCATTATTTCTTTATTTTCTTCACCCGGCTTGATTTCGAAGAACTGGATTTGGACGATGACGATCGGGATGATTTCGAACGTGAGGAGCTGGATCCTGTCCGGGAGACGGTCGATCTTGAGGATGAGCTTCGGGACGAACCCTTTGAGATTGTCCCACTTCTTCTCATAATATGTTGGTAAATGCGGCTGATGGCTGAGGTCGGTTTTTTTGACGATTTGGATGGCGAATATTTTTTTGCGGTTATAGCGGCTGAAGACGGATAACTCTTGAATTTTTTGATAGGGGATTTTGTAGATCCTTCAATATTCCTGGGCGCCGGTTTTTTAACTTTAGTTGCATCGAGCTTTACCGATTGCTTAACTGAGGGACGGGTTGTGTCTCTAAATTCCACTGAACTGCCTTTTTTCTTTAGAAAAATCCTGCCCGTGTCCAATTTTTGAATGTCAACAGTGTTGCGAGCCGGTTTAAATGTGGGCTTTTGGTTGTTTAACTTGAATTTTCCCAGGTTCTGGATTGACTCCTGGCTGAGGGAGACCTTGGACACATTCCGGGCTTTGAGCTGGCTTTTGCGTATGACAGTCAGTGCTCCGGAGTT
>CAZEWV010000417.1:0-1360 GCA_964516025.1 uncultured Eubacteriales bacterium | reverse complement strand
TTTGCCAGATGATTTTTGACCAAAGAATCCCTGTTTTCACTCCACCTGTCAAAACTGTCGTGGGCTGCAGCAAAAAAGCGGGTTGGGCGGGACGTGAAGTATCCCTCCGTTGCTTCTAATCTCTGTTCATCCTTTATCAGAATCGATCCTGATTCACCGGCAGCTTCGACCAGTCCCTTAAAGACAAATATTTCTGTCTCGACGTTTGGTCGAACATCAATTCTGTAAAGCCCTTTATCTAGGATGTACACGGAGACATCGGAGGAGTGAATCTCGATGTCTTTTTCGTTTTCCAGAGTCCTAATACTGAGATAGATGTTTCCTGACCAGACTTGAAACTGGAAGAAGTGGTCATCTCGTTTTGGGAGTCTTTCAAAATCGATCTTTGTGTTGTTGTCCAGGCGTATATAATTGCCTCTTCCGAGAAAGATTTCAGCGCGACCATCCGTCGTTCCAACTCTGTCGCCTTCCGATATGGGCATATTGACTACACCTTCTTCATATCCTAGATCTGTGGCCTTTTGGATGTATGTGTTTCCTGTAATATGGCTGAGACGTGCGACAGAATCATTGGTGTATTTTTCTTCTTGAGCATTTACAACTGTAAACATTAAGAGAAAAATGACTGTTGCCACTGCAAATATTTTCATTTTTCTTCTCCTTTTTTCTGTATCACACTCTTTATATATGCAAGTCTCATGCCAAATATTCCCCCTGAAATGCTGAGAATTTTTGTTTTTTTTGTCCCTTAAATATGACGATTGCGCTGAATTCGATACAGGGCATATGGGGCGCTAAATTTTCCAAAAATTCCGCTGGATTTCGAAAACGGAATGGAGTTCTTTCTCGAGTTGAGGTGAGCAAGAAGTATTGATTCCGGGATCTCGGGCATTCCCGCTCAATTGAAGGAGAACCTCTTTAATCCCATCTTTCAGACCCTTCAAGTCATATCCTCCCTCAAGAGTGAACAGGATTCTATCCTGACAGTGATTTTTGGCCATGTCCATCAGATCGAGCGCAAGAGCCCCAAAACCTGAGGCACTGACATTCATTCCCCCTAAAGGATCTGCCGTTGAGATATCAAAGCCTGCAGAAACAAGGATAAAATCAGGTTTGAATTCGGCGGCGATAGGGGAGAGGATATTTTTAAAAATATGGAGGAATTCTGAATCTCCATTCCCTCCATAAAGAGGAACATTGACCGTGTATCCTTCTCCTGCACCTTCTCCGATTTCCCCCATGTCTCCCGTTCCCGGATAAAAAGGAAACTGATGAGTAGAAAAATAGAGGACATCGCTTCGATCATAAAATGAATGTTGTGTTCCGTTGCCGTGATGGAGGTCCCAATCGATAATCAAGA
>CAZEWV010000416.1:1441-2814 GCA_964516025.1 uncultured Eubacteriales bacterium | reverse complement strand
TTAAAGAACGCTACTTTTCTAAATCTAAATCTATTGACCGGGATTTAGTTTTCAGCTTGGGAAAACTACTGGCATGGGCGATAGTTTTTGATCTGTTCCTTCTAGGATGTGACCTTATTGTGCTGTCTATTTCTCACGCCGATGCACAGGCCGCTGCTCATCTGATCCTCGCCGGACCATTCAGCCTGCTGTTTATTTTTGCCGAAAATCTCTTAGGCATGATTGTCCCGCTTTTTCTGCTGCTCATCCCAAGGTTCAGAACTCTGGCTACAGTGATTTTCGCCTCGATTCTTGTTCTTATCGGAATCTTTTTTATGAGATATGTTATCGTTTTGGGAGGAGAATTCTTCCCGTTGATATAGAGGTAAACCTGCATGCACAAAGTTCGTTATTCGAGACGCCGATTCCTGAAGACTGGCCTGGCTTGTTTAGCCGGTACAGCAGTGGATGGAAAAGCTCTGCATGCCCACTCCTCTCTCAAATCCAAACGAGCCGTTTCTCGAACGTCGTTAAAAACACTGCGGACAATTCCGTCAACCTGTGGACTGTGCCCGGCGGGATGCGGTATTCTTGCCTATTTAGATGGAGACCGCTGTGTCCAGATTCTCGGAAATCCTTCTCACCCTGTTAACAGAGGAGGAATTTGTGCCAACGGAATATCAGGATTGAATCTCGTTAATGATCCTGAAAGACTGCTTTTCCCCATGAAGCGAATCGGGAAGAGAGGAAGAGGCGAATGGACAAGGATAACGTGGGATGAAGCCCATGAGATGATGATCTCCCAGATTAGCCAATTAAATTTGGAGAGTCAAAACTCCAGTTTTGTTTTAGACCAGGGACAATTTGATCCTCTCCTAGATCGTTTCATCCGGACCATGAAGGTCCCCTCAATAATAAACCGTCCCGCTCTAAATAGAAGGAACATAAATCTCGC
Source organism: uncultured Eubacteriales bacterium (assembly GCA_964516025.1). Classification (GTDB taxonomy): domain Bacteria; phylum Acidobacteriota; class Aminicenantia; order Aminicenantales; family Aminicenantaceae; genus JAUWVG01. The sequence continues at coordinate 1,880 of CAZEWV010000416.1, read as the reverse complement.
CTGCAGGATCATGACCGGAGTCCCTACTCTGATCCCGGATATCGGAAGAAGTCAAACCCTCCTCAATTTTGGGGCCAACCCTTTTGCTCATCATAACCTCTTCATTGGTTTAGCCCACCGTTTGATGGAAGCCCGTTTGAAATACGGATCAAAACTTATCACCTTTGATGTACGAATGTCGGAGACCGCCGCAAAAAGTGATCTATGGATTCCGGTTAAATCCGGTACGGATGGAATAGTCGCTCTGGCTATAGCTCACACAATACTTGAAAACGATCTAGTTGATGTTGACTTCATCTCAAAAAGAACCAATACATCCCTTTCGGCATTAAAATCACATCTTTCTGCTTTTCCTCCTTCAAGAGCTGAAGAAGAAAGCGGTATCAAGGCCTCTGACATCGAAAATATTGCTGTTGAGTTTGCCACACATAAACCCTCA
>CAZEWV010000416.1:0-1341 GCA_964516025.1 uncultured Eubacteriales bacterium | reverse complement strand
CGCTTATGGATAAACAGAAAGGCGGCCGAAAATCTCGGCATTCAAAATGGAGATCCGCTGCGCATCTCATCCGAGAGTACTTCGCTTGTCGTGCAGGCTTTAGTGACAGACAGAATTCATCCCAAGTCTGTCGCGCTCGCTGAGGGATTCGGGCATACGGCCACAGGCCGTATAGCCAAAGCCAAAAAATTCAAAAGCAGTGACCGTGATACTCTTCTTCTGTGGTGGAAAAGAGAAGGAAAAGGCATCAATCCGAACGAACTCATCAGAGGTGCCCGTGATCCATCAAGTGGTGTTTTCGCCTCAAAAGATACTTCTGTTAAGATCGAAAAATTATAAATGGAGGTATGAAGCTATGAAAAAAATATTCATACCATTAATGAGTGCAGTTTTTCTTTTAAGTTTGACCTTTTTTTCTTTGGAATCCGAAGGTTCTATGTTGAATGGTGTTATAAAAAGGCTTACACACTCAGGCAATAATTCCGTTCATTATCCCAGTTTGAGTGACTTAGGTCACAAGGTTCTCTATGTTTTGGAAATCGAAGACGGCAAAAAGTCCTTTAAAAATGTTCAATTCCTGGATGTTGAGACTGGAGAACAAAGAGAGCTGTTCAAGGGCGGAACAAGGTCCGCTCCCCCACCATTTAGTGATTCTTTTCTATTTGTCGGCACAAAACCTCCCATACTCAGCGGTGACGGACGGATGGCTGTTTTTTCCTTGAGTCTTGGGGCACCGCTGAACATCCCTGATCACTATTTAGCCGTTGTCCACACAGATGGAACTTCGTTCAAATTTTTTCCTTTCCCCATAAAGGCTCTAGAAGGAAAAGATTTAAAATCTTATGAATTCTTGAGTACGGACTGGGAAAGGCTGTCCTATTATGCGGTCAGCACAGACGGCAGCAGAATTGCCTGTGTTGTCAAAGGGCACCACGGACCCAGCAAGTACGGCAATCCAAGCGGAATCATTGTTCTCGACACAACGACAGAAAAACAACAAACGCTTTTAGCTCCTGATTTTGTGGAAAAGAAGTGGACATGGACAGCTACTCCAATGCGCCCTCTCACCGGAGGTGGATGGGGCTTTGGATTGAGTGGAAGCGGACAAAAAATAATTTTTGGAGCACAATCATCTTCAACAAAGACCGATTATGATCTCTACTCTATGGATTGGACAGGAGAAAAACTAACCAAAATCACTAACTTCCAGGACCGATGGTTCAGCCTTGCCGATATCAGCAAGGATGGACATCAGATATTATTTTATTACACCGGACAAAAGAAACAGGCTATTGGTTCATATCTTTACCAGGAGGACGTCCAAGACATCAGATATCTTCA
>CAZEWV010000415.1:0-2825 GCA_964516025.1 uncultured Eubacteriales bacterium | reverse complement strand
GATTATGCCAGAGGGCCGAAACCCCGGGCTTTAGCCCGGGGAGTGGCTTCATTTTCTCTATTCCAGCCGTTGCCCTAATCGTTTTAACTGTGATAAGCTCCTTTCTGGGTATGAGTGGGTGCAGATTATGGACTATGGTCAAGAATTTGTAGCAACCACAAAAAGGAAATTCTTATCTTTTTTAGATTTCATTGTCTTTGCCTCTTTTAGGGATGGAATATCTATTCTCAATTTGTGGGATGATGTTAGCCAACCTATCTCTATTTGTCAATCGTTTGATCGGCCGGTTCCTAAACTTTCTGGATTAAAAGGGAATGTTACAGTGACAGTTGTTCCTTTATTGGGGAGACCTTTAAATTCTATCTCTCCTCCCAGGAAACTTGACCGCTCTTTCATCCCCAAAATACCGTAGGCATTGGATTTGGTCAGGTCGTCTTCTTTAATGCCGATCCCATTGTCTTTAATCATCAGTTCTATTTGATTTTTTTTCTTTTTCAATCGGATTTTCACGGTCTTTGCCTGAGAATGCCACTTGATGTTGTTTAAAGCTTCCTGAACGATCCGGTATAAAGCAATTGAGTATTTCTCATCCAATTCCGTTCCTCCCAGATCGATTTCACTCTCTCCAGAGATCCCGGTTAATTCCAAAAAAGTATTCAATTGATCTTCCAGGACTTCTTCGATGCTGAAGTATTCTATCAGGGTAGGTCTCAATTCCGAGTAAATCTTTCTCGTGGTTTGGATTGTCTTGTCTAGAAGATCGTTGGTTTCTTTAATCTGATCGGAAATGTCCTTTTGATCTTTGGGTAATTTTTTCTCCAGCATAAAGATGTCCATTTTTAGAGCCGACAATGCCTGACCAATATCATCGTGCAGTTCATGGGCCACTAAAGTGCGCTCTTCTTCTCTTACCGTTTGCAAATGAGTCGTTAATTTTTTCAGCTCTTTTTGTGATTTTTCCAATTGCTCCTCAGCCTTCTTACGTTCCGTGATGTCCCTGACAAAAGCAATAATACCGGCTAAATCTCCCTTTTCGTCATAGTAAGGAACTTTATCAGTGTTGACCCATCTCTTATCGCCGGATGCCGTCTCCATCCTTTCGACGATGTTGAGTTTAGGATTGCCTGATTTCATTACCTCTAAATCATCCTCAAAATAATGATCGGAATCGGCCTTTGGGAAAAGGTCTTTTACAGGTTTACCCACAATGTCTTCTTCCTTTAGCCCTACTGCATCAGCACCTGCTTTGTTAACCCTTAAGATTCGGTTGTCCTTATCTTTATACCAGATAGCGACAGGATTAGAGTTGAATATTGTTATCAACTCTTTTTGGTATTTTTTCAGCTCTTGATCCGCCTTCCAGCGCTCTGTGATATCCCTTCCGTTGACAACAAAGCCCTTCACCTCATTGTCCTCCCCAATATAAGGGGAATAGGTGACATCCATATGCCTCTTTCCGAGGGTCGGAAATTCAAACCAGACTTGATAATTGACTCTTTTTCCTTGTAAGCATTGTTCAGCGTTGGGTTTTATAATTGTCTTAAAGAATTCTTCTCCAAACACTTCAGAGACTGTTAGACCAACCAGCTTTTCGGAAGTCAAATTGAATGCATCCAGATAGGTTTTATTAGCAGCCAAGTATTTGAATTGATTATCGAGGAGTCCCATCATATCCGTCGAACAGGACACGATTTGTTCATATTGTTGCAGAATCTTCTCAGCTTTTTTTCTTTCGGTGATGTTTTCGAATACAGCAACAAAATAACCTTTCTGCGGACTGTACACAGAAATGTCCAACCAAATATCCAAAGGCGTAAAATCCAGGATGATTGAAGTGCCTTTCCCTGTTAAAGCGACTTTTCCGTAGATGTCAAATAGTTCCGGGGTGGCCTCCTTAATGCCCGGGATGGCTTCAGTCACCCTTTTGTTTAAAACATCCTTCTTCTTCAATCCGGTGAGTTTTTCAAAAGCCTCGTTGATTTCGAGATAGATGAAGTCAACGGGTTGATTTTTGTCATCCAACACAATCTTACAGTATGCAAATCCATTGAGCATATTACTAAACAGGGAACGATATTTACTTTCACTTGCTTTCAGCTCTTCCTCAGCCTTCTTGCGTTTGGTAATATCTGTGAAGGTAAAACCAAGACCTTCATTGACTTTAAAAGCCTTGAGAGAAAAGTAGCGGTCTCCAAAATTAGGAGTGGGAATAAGATCGTAAAAATACAGCGGATTGCCGGTTTTTATGACCTCGAGATACTGTTTATAGCGGCCTGTTTTTTCCAGGCTGTGTGAAATTTTGAGGATGTTTTTTCCTAATAATTCTTCTTTATTTGTTCCTTTTGGAAAAATTTCCAGCGCCTTTTCGTTGATTTCAATCAAATTCAATTTAGAATCGTATAGCATAATGCCTTCAGTTGCCGCTTTTATGAAACCACTCAGCCTTTTTTCGGTTGTCCGGAGAGATTCTTCGATCTTTCTGCGTTTAGAAATAACTCTGGACATCAATAGACCAAACATAAAAAAGAATCCTAATATGACACACCTAATATAGAGTTCATGTTGAGGAATTTTTAAAATCAGCAGATCGAGAAAAGTCCCTTTATAAAAGAATAAAACGTCTAGGACAGTGTCGATGATCCAGACTGACAGGCCAATAAATAATGAAATGGTTAAAATTTTGTGCTCAGTTTTCATCGTCTCTCTCTTGCTTGGTTATGTCCCTATTCGTTTAAAAATCTATCACTGTCTGTTGTTTGTGTCAATCGCGCGAATCGAATCATGTAAAATCTAACCGTAGGTATAATGTCTTGTCATTTAAAAAT
>CAZEWV010000414.1:0-2833 GCA_964516025.1 uncultured Eubacteriales bacterium | reverse complement strand
AGGGAGTTCAGCCGGCCCAGAAGGGAATACAATTTTTCTTCGGATTTTTCACGAACGGCACAGGTGTTGATCACAATCAGGTCGCTTTCCTCAAGAGAATCGGAAGGATTCGCCCCAGAAGAATTGAGGATCCCTGCTATGTGTTCAGAATCATTGTCATTCATCTGGCATCCAAATGTATGGATGAAAAATTTCATGTTCTTTAAATCTTTGGATTTTTCGTTCATGCCAAATCTAGATCTTAACTTATAGAAAAAAATATAGTTTAGTCGGAATGCTGTTGAGAGTCAATTGAAGGCCTTCTCGCATCCCTATTTCAGTGATTTATTTTAGAGTTCTGGGAAGATGATGGAGAAATCCCCGTGTCGGAGGACGAGCGGGCATGGTTCATTTCCCTCATGGGGAATGAGAGAGAGGACGGAGATCGAGTAAGTTTTCTCTCGCTGAAAACAGGCGGAAAACGCAACGTGGTTTCTCATCACTTCACGGAGAACTCGTTCTTACACTCACTGAAAAAGGGATGCGATATTTGTGGACTTTTGTTCTTTCTGTTTGCTATATAGTATTTATTAGGGAGAAATCATATGACAAAAAAATTGTGTTTAGGAAATTTTTTATTCGGCTTAATTTTTCTTTTTCTATTATTGGGTGTGTCCCCATTAGCTCAGAGTCAAGTTGATAACAGCGACATTTTCGGATTTCTGCGCTGGCGGAACATCGGGCCATCAAACATGATGGGACGAATATCCGCATTGGATGCTCTGGATGAGGACTGGCGGGTGGTACTGGTTGGATCTGCGTCTGGGGGTGTATTTAAATCCACAAACGCCGGCGTTACATGGGACCCGATTTTCGACAAATACGGCAGTGGTTCCATCGGAGATGTGGCCTTTTTCCAGGGAGATCCAAACATCATCTGGGTGGGGTCCGGAGAGGCCCACAACCGCAATAGTTCCGGCTGGGGGGACGGAATCTACAAATCCATCGATGGAGGCAGGACGTTCACGAACATGGGCTTAAAGGAAACTCACCAGATCGCCCGTCTTGCCACCCATCCAACAGATCCCAATGTTGTCTATGTAGCGGCTGTTGGGCATCTATGGGGATATTCCGGGACACGCGGCCTGTTTAAGACAGTTGACGGTGGAAAAACCTGGCAGAAGTTGACCAATGGACTTCCGACAGACGAAAAGACAGGATGCACAGAAATCAAAATGCATCCTTTCAATCCGGATATACTTTACTGTGCCATGTATCACAGGCTGCGGAAGCCCTGGACTTTTTACAGCGGCGGTCCGACAGGGGGAATTTTCAAGTCCGAAGACGGAGGAAATTCCTGGAAAAAACTGACAAATGGGCTTCCGCAGGGAGAAATAGGACGTGTTGGAATTGACATCTATAGATCAGACCCTAAGATCATTGTTGCTAGTGTGGAAGCCAGCGACAAACTGCCTGATAATCTCCGTGTCCCCGGGCCGGGTGTCTATCGCTCGGAAAACAGTGGAGAGACATGGAGGTATCTCCTCCGTCATACAAGCCGCCCCATGTATCACGGCCGGATCGCCATCAATCCTTTGGATCAGAATCTCATTTATGTGATTGCACGCGATTTCCGGTTTTCCAATGATGGAGGACGGACATTTGGACGAAAGCCCTGGCGAGGTGCCGGAGGGGATGACCATGATCTTTGGATTTCTCCAAAGGATAAAAATGTCTTTTATACAGCTTCTGATCAGGGCGCTCATCTCACTGTGGATGGGGGTGAGTCCTTTACCTCATTTAACAACATGGCCATCGCTCAGTATTATGCTATAGGTGTGGATATGCGGGATCCATATTGGGTGTATGGTGGCATGCAGGATATTGGCGGCTTTGGAGGTCCAAGCAACAGCCGCGACCGACAGGGGATTCTCATCGACCACAATATCGAAGTCAATGGCGGGGACGGTTTTCACATGCAGGTCGATCCCACGGATTGGAGGACGGTTTATACGGTCTGCCATGTGGGTGGAATCGGCCGGATCAATATGGAAACACGCCAAACCAAGCTGATCTCACCGCGGCCTGAAAATATCATCAATTTTAAAGATGTCTATGATCCCGACTTTCCTGAAAAACCCATCGAATACACCATCTATCCCGGTGAACACTGGTTGTGGCGGGCAACAAGCCGGAGCAGTTATTCAAACATTCTTCCCTCACAGTTCCGCTTCAACTGGAGCAGTCCTCTCATCATCTCCCCTAATAATCCACGTACCATTTACGTGGGAGGCAATTACCTGTTCAAATCTGTAGATAGGGGAGAGACATGGAGGATTATTAGCCCTGATTTGACAACTAATGATCCCAAAAAAAGAAACGCTTCGGATTCCGGGGGATTGACACGGGAAGTGACAGGTGCAGAAAACCACTGCACCATCATCTCCATTGCTGAATCACCTCTTAATGTTTCGGTTATTTGGACCGGGGCGGATGACGGTAGTGTGCGGGTTACGAGGAATGGGGGATTCGAGTGGGATGATGCCCGAAAGAACATCAAGGGTGTTCCTGAGGGGATTTGGTGCAGCCGTGTTGAAGCATCCCATTTTGAAGAGGGAACCGCGTATGTCACATTCGACGGACACCGTAGCGACGACTTTAAATCCTATGTGTTTAAGACCGAAGACTTCGGCCGGACTTGGACAGATATCAGCGGAAACCTTCCGAACGGCCAGAGCCTGTATGTTGTCAAAGAGGATTTCAAGAACAGAAACCTGCTGTTTGTCGGATCGGAATTTACATGTTTTGCTACGATCGATGGAGGGGAAAGTTGGTTCCGGATGGATAACAACAT
>CAZEWV010000413.1:0-2838 GCA_964516025.1 uncultured Eubacteriales bacterium | reverse complement strand
GTCGAAAGTGTCAAAAGTCTGACTCTTGAAGATGTCCAGGCTTTCTACTCAGAACATTTTGTTCAGGGGAATATCACCCTTGGCCTTACCGGGGGGTATCCCCTGGATTTTCCGGCTAGGATGAAAAATGATTTTTCGACACTCCCTGCCGGGCACACACCACAACTGATCTTGCCCGAACAGAAGATGCCCGATAGTTTTGAATTCGTTATCGCTGAAAAACAAACACCGGCAACAGCCATGTCCATGGGATTCCCTGTCTCTCTCTCCAAAAAAGATAGAGACTATTTTGCCCTCTGGATTGCCGTCTCGCATTTTGGGGAGCACAGACAGCATGTGTCTCATCTTTTTCAGAAGATTCGTGAAGAGCGTGGACAAAACTATGGAGACTATGCCTACACAGACCACTTTATCCAGGGGCGGGATAAATTCCCGGCACAAAACTACGGACGTCAGCAGCAGTATTTTTCCATCTGGATACGTCCTCTGGCCAACTCCAACAGACATTTTGCCCTCCGGCAGGCGCTGTTCGAGCTGAAAAAACTCATTCAAGAAGGCATTCCAGCAGAACGCTTCGAACTGGTCAGGACCTATCTTCTCAACTACACAAAACTCTATGCTCAGACACTCGGAGAGCGGCTGGGATGGCAGATGGACTCCAAATATTACGGGTATAAGGATTTTTTAGCAGAAGCTCAAGAGAGACTCCCTAAGATCACACACGAACAAGTAAATAACGCCATCCGGAAATACCTGAATTTTGAAAACCTCTACATCGCTATAATCACACAGGATGCCCAATCTCTAAGAGATTTGCTGGTCGCCGACACGCCATCTCCCATTACATACGCTGGCCCTAAACCCCAGGAGATCTTGGATGAAGATATGATCTACGAAGTATTCCCGCTTAAAGTGAAATCCAAAAATATCCGAATTGTCCCTGCATCTCAGTTCTTCAAGAAAACTGGTATTCCTGATTCAGAATAGGTCATTTCCAGCAAGACCCTCATGAACGGATTCTTTTTCTGATGGCCTTTAAGAGGAAGTCTTGAATTCATTGGATCTATCTCTATCGAAATGAAAGTTGCTTTTTTCGGAGACAGTCTTACGGAGGGGGTTCCAGGAGTGGCTTATTTTTCCCTCCTTCAACAGAGATTTCCCGAGTCCGAACTATTCAATTACGGCAAGGGTGGAGACACCGTCATCAGCCTGTTGAAAAGGATCGAATCCATAACCTTTCCCTCAAAATTTGATCTTGCTTTCCTTTGGATTGGAGTCAACGATGTGTTCGTTAAGGTCTCGAAGATGTATCCACTTTTAAAAAAACTCCGGCGGCAGCCCTGGGCTAAAAATCATGAAGTTTTCACAACACACTACAAAAGACTTCTTAATTTTTTGGCAGCGAAAGCAGACTGGCTGTTCACAGTTCCTCCCGTGTTTATCGGAGAAGATCTCGAAAATCCCTGGAACAGAGAATTAGATGTTCTGAACACCGTGATTAGAGAACTGTCTTTTTTTCAAGAAAATTGTGAGTTTATCGATCTGCGAGAGATTTTCAAACAGAAACTGACAGGCCAATCTCCATCCCCATATGTTCCAAGAAGCCTTGCACGTTTCATCAAAGATACCCTGATCCTAAAGACCTCAGGGACACTCGACAGGGAATCTTTAGAGAGAGACTTCCAATTGACGCTAGATGGCGTTCACTTGAATACCATCGGTGCGGGTCTCACTGCAGAAGTTTTTAAGGACGTTATTGAAAAACGGGAAAAAATTCTCTCTCCGGCTGATTGATATCCAGAAAAAACGCTTTTGTTTCTCCCCGGCAGTATTTACGAACAAGAATCCTCAAGTCTTCAGCGGCAGGTTCGATATCTTCTCGTCTCACTGGAGGCAAGCCCTCTAAAATCAGGACAGCATTTTTAGTTTCGGGCGTCATCTTGGTCTTGTCGCATTCCCGCCAATTCCATCTACGGCACAAAACCTCCTTCTCATCCGTGTAGATGACTTCTCCTTCTTTGACTATTTCAGTTTCCAGAGAATTCAAGGGAGTGAAAGGCTCATCACCGCGTGCAAAACAAAGAGTGATACCACCCTCCACTTTGTCCAGATCATCACCACCTAGAGGGATCATATGGCTGAGCGACACATAATTATAGATATCTACAAGCGAATTGATCGATCTCAATTCCTTCCCTCTTAGAACCATCCTGTACAGGCTTTCAATAGAACTCGAGTATTTTTTGGGTTTGGCACCAAATGCCGCATATGCCCTGCGCCAAGCCTGGATATTCGGATGCAAAGAAAGGGTTTCGGATAAAATATTCTGTTGGATCTCTTCTTCTTTCTCTCGAATTTTCCGATGAAGATCTTCGCTATCTCCACGATTGTCCATTCCTGATACGACAACCATTCCAAGATTTAATCCAGGGAATCGATTAAAAATCTCTGAATGGACTGAAAATTTCATGGGCAAAGATCTCGGGCTGTTGCGATCATCAGATCCCATGCCTCCCGCACATTTCGCTCACAAGTCATCCGTGCACCAATGGCCAATCGAAGCACGTATTTTCCGCGAAGAGACGTATGGCTGATAAAGACTTTCCCTGTCTTGTTCAGCACCTCTTCAAATTTTTTATTCAACTCTGCAAGCTGTTCCTCATCACCACCATTATTCAACCGGAAACAGACAACGCTCAAGTTGACAGGCGCCATAAGCTCAAAAGTCTTTTCATCCTCAATCCAGCTTTTAAACAACTTTGCCAGCCGGATATGCTCGCGTATCAGGTTTTGAAGCCCTTTGACTCCATAGCTTCTCAAAACAAACCAGAGCTTCAG
>CAZEWV010000412.1:0-2840 GCA_964516025.1 uncultured Eubacteriales bacterium | reverse complement strand
ATGCAGTGTCCCAATTTGATGGAGCGCTGCATGATGCGTTTTCGTTTTTCCAGATTGGGCATTGAATCTATTCGTTGTTTTTTAATACGGCCAAAAGGGCATTGACGACCACTTTATCCTGATGTTTTTGTATTGTGCGTAAATCCAGGAGGACAAAATCTTTTTGAACACGGGTGCATACTGGGGGAGTGAGTGAGCGGAGTTTTTTTGCTAGATTGTCCACTGTCTCTACTATGGGACGGATTTTCAGCAGTCTGGTCGGTATCAGTTCAGTAGGGACAGATCCGCTCCCTACCTGAGAATCTCCATCTCCGACAGATATCTTGGCTTCGGATTTGAGTTCCGCACGGAGTTTCCGTTGCATGCGCAGAGCTCTTTTATTGAGATCTTCCAGACTCATCGACAGCATCTTGTAGAACGGGTGAGTTTGTATGAGTTTTTCTGGCGTGAGAAAGAGTTTGAGAGTGGCTTCGAGTCCTGCTATCGTCATTTTCCCCACCCTCAATGCACGCGTTAATGAATTTTTCTTTATTTTCTTGATGACAGCTGTTTTTCCGACGATGATCCCGGACTGCGGGCCACCTATGAGTTTGTCGCCCGAAAAACAGACAACATCTGCACCGGCTTTTATGCTGGTCCTGATAAGTGGTTCGTTTTCAAGGCCGAATTCCTTCAAGCTGACCAGGGCGCCGGAGCCGATGTCGTCAATGATGATGAGATTGTTTGCATTGGCCAGTTCCGCCAATTCCTCGATGGAGGGTTCTTCAGCAAAACCCATGATTCGGTAATTGCTGTGGTGGACACGCATGATGGCCCCGGTGTTTTCTCCGATAGCGTCTTTATAATCACTGAGATGGGTTTTATTAGTTGTCCCTACCTCTCTCAAGACAGCCCCGCTGGCGGCCATGATATCCGGCATCCGGAACGAGCCACCGATTTCAACGAGTTGGCCTCTTGAGAGGATGACTTCCTTTCCTTTAGCCAGCGTATTGAGGATAAGCACTGTAGCGGCGGCATTGTTGTTGACGACCACGGAGGATTGAGCACCGGTCAATTCACAAAGAAGGCTGTTGAGATGGGTATCCCGGTGGCCCCTCCGCCCTGTTTCCGGGTCGATGGCAAGAGTGCTGTATCCCTTGGAGACCTCCTGGATATTTTTTAACGCGTCATCAGGTAAAACGGCCCGTCCAAGACCGGTGTGGAGAATAACACCTGCTGCGTTTACGGCTTCTTTGAGCGAATATGAAAATTTATTCTCTAATAACTTTCTCATTCTTTCGGAAACAAGTTCTTGAGAGATATCGATATCTATGAATGGTTCTTTCTGTCTGTCGAGGATTTCGGAACGGAGATCCTTTAAAACGATTCGTGCCGCATTGACGACCTGTTTGCGGTTGTACTTTTCGATGAGAGTTTTAGCCTCTTCGGACAGAATCAATCTGTCAACGGAAGGAAGCTGGCGGAGGAGTTTATTGGTCATGGTTTTATCCTCTTAGATTGAAAACAAACACATTTTTCCACAGGGAGATATCATAGTACAATACTTTTCTCGAAATCAATTCTTGTTTTGGGGAAGAAAAGAAAAAAAAGGGTCAATCCCCGTGAAAAGGACTGACCCGTAGAAAACTAAATGTAGTTAAATTCTTAGAATTTACCTGTCACCTCATATGTCGCATCAAAATATCTGCACCAGCCCTGATCGTTATTGCAGATCCAGGCTTGAGGAGTCGCCTCGAACTTGATTCCATTCGATCCGGATTCGAGCGTAAAATCAACAGACAGGACACGGTTGTCCGCATCCTCGGCGTCTTTCCGATCACCGGCTTTGATCAATTCTTTATCAAGTTTGATCCCGGATACAGCCTTGACGGCTATTTCAGGAGTGGTTGCAAGATTATTCCATTTGTGTCCGGTATCGTTGTCCACCTTAAGGATAAAATAGATCTTCCCTTTTTGAGGATCATTTGGATCGCGTTCAATCCGCGTTTCCAGACTCATGGGAACCTTTTCTTCGCTTGTTTTTGCCATCTTTAGCTTGTCGAGTTGCAAGATGGCTTGAAACTGGACGACCGGAACTTCATCGGCTTCGGCTATGCCAATAGGGATGGGCCCGGTGATAAGAAATTTGGCTGTTTTCTCGGTAAATTCCTGTCCTTCAGTACCCACCATCGCCTTGACTGAGATTGTAAATTCCATATTCTCGGCCCCTTCATCGGCCGTCCATATCACTCCAAGGGAATGCGGGAAGGTATCTAAGTCTCTCCGGGCCTTTCCGGAAACGAGCTGGTTCTTACCAAAAGATATCCCTTTTGTTTCAGTGAGTTGGATGTTGATGGGAGGTTTGGTCCTGTCGAAGATGATGTTTTTGTCTTTATCCGGGCGGATAGTGAGATAGAGCCGGCTTTTTCCCTCGGCAGTTACTCCGGTAGGTAACGTTCCTGCTTCAATGCTGAAGGGAAGTACCTCATTTCCATCGAGGCTTTTGACCTCGAGTGTTGTCATAGCCAAACGAGGGACTTCCATCTGGGGTACTTCGTCGTTATTCCCCGTCATCGCCCTTCCTCTCTGACTGAGTTTTTTCCACTCTTCGTCGGAAATGCCGGATGGTCCGAAACGTTCTTCGAGAAATTCCTTCACTTTGTTGGGGTCCGCCCATTCGTTGGACATGAGAAGAGTCCCTTCTGAATCAATGATAAAGTCGGCATTCGGCATTCCTCCATAAGTCTTCTGTAAACTGTTGTCCATGTTGTCGATGATCCATGGAATCTCAGACTGCAGCTCTGCACGGGCGAAACCGGTGTACTCCTGACGCATTTCAAGGCTGTCCGGTTGGACAAAGC
>CAZEWV010000411.1:0-2870 GCA_964516025.1 uncultured Eubacteriales bacterium | reverse complement strand
AAGGCCTTGAAGTCGTCGAAATTATCGAGCCCGAAAAACCGGTGCCCGTCAAAGCTCCTGTAAAAAAAGACAAGGTTAAAGAACCTCCCTCCGTGAAGCCCGCCCGACTTCCGCGCCGCAAAAAAGACATCGACGTTATTCCCTCCGAAGAAAAAATACCCCGAGAACCGTCTAAAAAAGATAAAACGCCCAGGAAGAAAAAGGACCGGATGAAGGAAGAACAGGAAAGAGTTCCACGGCGCAGACGCGGGGAAAAACGCTTCATCGAAGAACGGATCGAACTAGAGGAATCGGAACACGAAGCCCTGATCGCCCGGAAAGCGGAAGATACGGAACCGGAAGGCCTCATTCTGCCTGACAAATCCAAAAAAGTTGAATTAAAAGATAAGGCTAAGAAGGAAGAATTTGAGGAGTATGTCTCGGAAACACTAACATCTTCTCTTTTTGCCGACAAACTCAAGTCAGCCCTGGGCAAAACACCGGCAAAATCATCTGGCAAAGGGAAAAAAACTAAAAAAAGAAGGAAACAAACCTGAGACCGAAAAGTCGGTCGCCTGAATGAGCACTTGGAAAAAAACCGCTGATGTCGCCATCATCGGAGGCGGTATCCTCGGAGTCAGCGCCGCGTTTTTCCTCGCACGCCACAAGCCGTTCCGAATCGCACTGCTTGAAAAAGATGGTCTTGCTCAAGCGACGACCGGACTGAGCGTCGGAGGTATCCGGCAACAGTTTTCTCATCCCTCAAATATTCTCCTCTCTCAAAACACTCTCGCTTTCTTTGACTTTTTTCAGAAGGAATACGGCATCCCTCTTTGCTTTCACAAGGTGGGTTATCTCTTTCTCGCCCAAAAAGAGGACACCTGGGAGGATTTTCTCTCGAGTGTCCAGATCCAGAAGCGATACAAGGTCCCCGTGGACACCCTTCTTCCTGATGAAATCCAGCGGCGGTGGCCTTATCTGAATGTCACGGATCTTAAAGGAGGCACATTCTGCCAGGAGGACGGCTATGCCGATCCCTACGAAGTGACGATGGCCATGGCCAAAATCGCACGGCAGATGGGTGTCAACATCTTTGAACAGACGGAAGTGACAGGAGTTCTTGTGGACAAGGGGAAGGTGAGCGGCGTACAAACAAGCCGGGGCGATCTTTCCGTTCCCATAGTGATCAATGCGGCCGGACCTTGGAGCGGAAACATTGGCCGGATGGCCGGCCTAAATTACCCCGTTTTTCCCTACAGACGCCAGGTGTTTGTGACCAAGGCATTTCAAGGCGTGGCTAAACCCATCCCGCTTATTTTAGATTTTGATTCCCTCTTTTATTTTAGAGAGGAGGGGCCGGCCATTCTTATGGGTAAAAGTGATCCTGAGGAACCCTCCAGTTTCAACGTCAGCGTAGACAGGGAGTTTATGGAAACCGTCATAGAGGCGGCATGTCATAGAGCCCCCGTTCTCGGCAGTGCAGAAATCGCGAAGGGATGGGGCGGGCTGTACACCATAACGCCAGATGAAAATCCGATCATCGGAGCCGACCCCAACATCGAAGGATTCTACAACGCCATCGGATTTTCCGGGCATGGATTTCAGCACGGCCCCGCCGTTGGTCAGATCCTCTCCGACCTCATCGTACATGGTTCCACAGCATTCGATCTAACCCCTTTTTTTTCAGAACGATTCAAACAAGGACCACTTCAAGGGGAAAAACGCGTCGTGTAAGGAGGATAATAGTTTTGAAAATAAAAATTCTCAATCAAGAAAACGTCATGGAAGCCGTCACTATGGCAGAAGCCATATTGGCTGTGAAAGATGCCTTTATCCAGCTTTCCGCCCAGGAAGCGGTTGTACCGATGCGAAGCCAGATCCCGGTGGCCAAGGACAAGGGGATCTCTCTCTTCATGCCGGCTTATCTGGAAAAAAGCCATTCTCTCGGGGCAAAAATCGTCTCTGTGTTTCCGGACAATCCCTCAAAAAACCTGCCCACTATTTTTGCTGTGGTTGTCGTTCTGGATGCCGAAACGGGCCGGCCCCAGGCCATCCTGGACGGGACTTTTTTGACGGCGCTGCGCACAGGGGCGGCATCGGGTGTGGCGACAGATATACTGGCTAGAAGAGACGCTTCAACAGCCGCTGTCTTTGGCGCAGGAATACAGGGCCGGACCCAAATGGAGGCTGTGTGCACAGTCAGATCCATAGATAAAATTTGGGTCTATGATCCGAATCTCTCTGCAGCAGCCTCATATGTCCGAGAATTAAAAGAGAAGGGCGCCCCTTTTCCGCAGGACATATCCACAGCCTCCTCCCCGGAACAGGCGACGGCCCAAGCCGATATTATATGTACGGCCACAACCTCTTCCGTGCCTGTTTTTGACGATGACCATATCAAACCGGGCGTCCACATCAACGGCGTCGGATCCTATACTCCTGAAATGCAGGAAATTCCTGCAGCTACCGTGATGCGTGCCAAAGTATTTGTAGATTCTGTCTCTGCCAGCTGGGAGGAGGCCGGAGATCTGATCATTCCTCTTCAAAAAGGGATCATCGACAAGACCCATGTCCAAGGAGAGATCGGAGAGCTGGCGTTGGGACAAATTGAAGGAAGGGACAGCGAGGAAAACATCACGTTTTTTAAATCCGTGGGCGTGGCCGTGCAGGATGTCTCCGTGGCCCAAATCATTCTCCAAGCGGCCGAAAAGCTAGGATTAGGACAGGATGTCGACTTATAAAAAGGCTTTTTCCTGCGCTAAAGGATTTCGCGGGTGGGGCCTCTGCGGCGGGTAACTTTCATCTGGTCGAGAAGCTCGAGGAGAGGAATGGCGTACTTTCGGGAGAGGCCTGTCATCTCTTTGAATTGGCCCACACTCAGCTCTTTTTCC
>CAZEWV010000410.1:0-2881 GCA_964516025.1 uncultured Eubacteriales bacterium | reverse complement strand
AGGATCAATCCAGAGACCGTGATGATCTCCATGGAGTCCGGGATATCGTAATCTGCGGTAGGATTTTCCTCCATCCGTGGATTTAGCCAAGCCCAATCCCATAATGTATATGGTGTTCTCATCACTAGGATCCACACGGATCTGCCCGAATACCCACCCATATGTTCCGCCAAATCCTTCCATCATACTGTCATCCGGACTGACTTTGTTCCAGGTCTCTCCCTTGTCGTCTGTCCGGTAAACTTCCGCGCCCTTAATCGCCCGGCCGGTTTTCAAACGGCCATAGGCATCCCTTTCTCCTTTTTCGACAATCCGCCCAGGGTTGTGATTATCGACAAATGCATAAAGGACAGCGGTATTGCTTCGAGCAATGTCCAGGCCAATCCGTCCAGTTTTTTCAAGAGGAGGCAGTCCGCTTGTTTTCTGCGTCCATGTTTTGCCTCCGTCTATAGTCTTGAAGATCCCATCTCCCGGGCCGGGCATGGGATCGCTCCAGCGCTTGCGTGTGCGATTCCACATAGAAGCGTAGAGAGTGTCCGTAGCTAAAGGATCCATAACGAGATCATAGGCACCGATAAAATCGCTGACGAATAACACCTTGTCCCAGGTCTTTCCCCCATCAGACGTTTTGAATACACCTCGCATTTCATTGCGTGTCCACTCGTGACCGGGAGAGGCTACATAGACAATATTGGGATTTTTGGGGTGGATGATTATACGTCCAATCGTATGTGTATCGGCAAGTCCCATGTGCTGCCAGGTCTTGCCGGCATCGACCGACTTGTAGACACCCGTTCCGGCAACAGAGGCACGAAAAATGTTGGCTTCCCCGAGTCCCACCCATACAATGTCCGGATCTGAGGAGGCGATGGCAATGTCGCCAACCGACATCGAAGGAGCCTCATCCATAATAGGTTCCCAGGTGATGCCTGAATTTTCCGTCTTCCAGACACCCCCGGTCGCCGCCCCAGTATAGATCGTATGTTTGCTCCCTTTGGAAACGGCAATATCCGTACAGCGGCCGCTGATAATATCCGGCCCGATAAACCGCCATGTCAGATCTTTAAATGCAGAGGACTCTTTCATCTCCTGATGCTGCGAGTACCAGGCGAGCCTTTGGACAGGATCGGTATTTTCGATCTTCTTTTGATCGCCGGCAAATAGACCTAGGCCCGCTATCAGTAAAAATCCAACCATACACAGGGAAAGAAGAGTTTTCAGGGGATAGTTTTTATAAAATCTCAACATAAAGACCTCCAATTATTTGTCGTACCAGAGATCGGGCAGGATGGATGCATACTTAGTGAATGTTTTTCCGTTAACAGTGAAAACAAACCTGTATTCACCCAGAGGTGCAGCGGGATCCCTCGACCCACCCCGGCCGCCAAAACCCATCTGCCTGAATCTTGCCTGCCGTTCTTCCATCTGTTTTATCTGCGCAGGAGTTCTTTTCGGTGCTTTTGTCATGGGCCAAAGGATAACGTTTATTCCAGGATCGGTCTCACCTTTCAGTTCTCCAACCACAACATTTCCTTGATAAACAGTCAGCTTAGGAGCCTCGGCCGCTTTATCTTTTAAATGGTAGTAAACAGAAATAGCCCTAGGTTCGCTCTCCCCGGCAAAGTTCGATGAACCTGATGCATTTGTAACGTTGTTGATCCAACGGATTTTGGATTCGATATCAAAGAGGTAGGCATCCATGGCCATCACATCAGCAGAACATTCCACTAGAGGTGATATATCGGCGATGAAAATCCCTCGTCCGTGTGTAGCAACAATGAGATCGTTCTCTCTTGAATGGATTTTCAGATCATGTACAGGCTGGGTCGGCATATTGTTTTTCATCTTTGTCCAATTCTGTCCCCCATCTAACGAAACATAGACCGCAAATTCCGTTCCAACAAACAAAAGATTGGGATTCCTGTGGTGTTCACGGATGACATTGATGGGTTCGTCAGGAAGATTGCTGGCTATCGAAGTCCAAGTCTCACCGAAGTCAGTTGTTTTATAGACAAAAGGTCTGAAATCATCTCTTCTAAATCCTGTATAGGTCACATACGCCGTTCCCGGTTCATGATGGGAAGCCACAACCCGGCTGACCCAGTAACCGGGATTTCCGGTAATCTTCTCATTACATTTCGTCCAATTTTTTCCTCCATCCTTTGACATCTGCACATTGCCATCATCCGTACCGACCCACAGGATTCCCGCGGTAAGAGGCGATTCGTCAAAAGCCGTGATGGTGCAGTACTCGATGTTTCCATCCCCGCCCTTCCCTGTTGTCAGTTTTTTCGGATCATTTGTTGTCAAATCAGGGCTGATCACTTCCCAGGTTTCTCCGCGGAACGGTGATTTTACGACTTTATTGCCTGCGTGGTATAAAACATCACTGTTATGAGGAGAGACCAAAATTGGAGAATTCCAGTTCCAGCGCATTTCACGATCCACTCGTTTATAGCCAATGCTTTTACTCTCTCCGGTTATTAAATCCACACGGGAAAGAGGTGCGAACTGGGATTCGTTGTAGAGGTAACGGTTTGTTTTCTTGTCAAAAACATTGGTCATTCCATCTCCGCCTCCTACTCTTTTCCAATCTTCAAGACGGATTGGACCTCTGCGTGAAGTGCTGGGTCCCATATGTGAGCCGTTATCCTGCAGCCCACCGGCCACTCTGTAGGGATAAGACATATCGTATCCCACAGCAACAAACTGGGCCAAAGGCAAAAAGTCGGGATGATACCAATTCTCTCCTCCGTCCCAAGTTACACCCAATCCATGGTCATATCCAAGAAGGGCATGGTTGGAATCTTTGGGATCGATCCAAAGAGCATGATCATCCCCTCCGAATCCAAGCGGCCGTCTCAGCCAGGTTTTTCCTCCA
>CAZEWV010000409.1:0-2894 GCA_964516025.1 uncultured Eubacteriales bacterium | reverse complement strand
AAATTCGCTACAACAAGGTTTTTGGATATTATATCGATGTCACAAAACCGAATCTCTCTCAAGTACCTGATGATTATATCCGTAAACAGACACTCGTTAACTCAGAGCGCTTTATAACTCCTGAGCTGAAGGAATACGAAGAAAAGGTCCTCAATGCAGAGGAACGGATTGGAGAATTGGAGCATAAACTTTTCCTTGAGATCAGAGAAAAAATATCTAAAGAAAGTCACAGGCTGCAGAAAATAGCTTCACGCATTGCCGTTCTGGATGTGCTGGTTTCTCTTGCGGAAGGAGCATCCCAGCGTAATTACTGCCGCCCGAAGGTCAATGACGGGAATATTATTGATATTTGTGATGGCCGTCATCCAGTGATCGAGCTGACCAATGAAGATCCGTTTATTCCTAACAACACCTTTCTTGACAAAGATGATGAGCAGATACTCATCATTACAGGTCCAAACATGGGGGGAAAATCAACCTATCTCAGGCAGGTGGCTCTCATATGTATTCTTGCGCATATGGGATCGTTCGTTCCGGCAAACTCAGCCGTGATAAGCCTGGTGGATCGAATCTTTACACGGATTGGGGCCATGGATTTTCTCACTGTTGGCCAGTCCACATTTATGGTTGAGATGTTGGAAACGGCGAATATCCTCAACAATGCGACATCAAAAAGCTTGATCCTTCTTGATGAAATTGGCCGGGGAACGAGTACATTTGACGGCCTCAGCATTGCTTGGGCCGTGACAGAGTATCTACATGAAAAAGAGGAACAAAGAGCAAAAACATTATTTGCCACACATTACCATGAATTGACAGAATTGGAATTCACACACGATCGAGTAAAAAATTTCCATATTTCCGTCAAGGAATGGAAAGATGATATTGTTTTTTTGAGGAAAATTATCCCCGGCCCATCTGACCAGAGCTATGGTATCCATGTAGCCAAACTTGCAGGAATTCCACGGCAGGTGGTCAACAGGGCTAAAGAAATTCTTTTCAACCTGGAAAAACAGGAATTGGATGATTCAGGACGTCCCAAAATTGCCTATCGCTCCACACAGAAACAGGATAAATCCCAGTTTTTGCTGTTCCAGAAAGATAAGGATTTAAAAATTCTCGATGAAATACGAGAGGTCATCAATCAAACCGAAATTTCAAAGCTTACACCCCTTGATGCTTTAAACTTACTGAATGAAATGAGGGAAAAGATTAAAGGCGGTAGAGACTGACGCTGCAAAAGAGGATAAAAATTAAAAATTGTCAGAATTCTCCGTCTATTGACAAAAGCGGCGAAATGTCGTAAAAAAATGATTATCATTAGGAGGCATAATGAAAAAAACAAAAACATTGCTAGCGGTTTTAACTTGTCTTATTCTGTTGAGTTCGTTCGGATTTTCTAACGGGCTTAACCTCAATGGTGTGGGCGCACGCATGGTGGCCATGGGTGGGGCTTTTGTCGGCTTAGCCGATGATTTTAGTGCTGTAATGTGGAATCCTGCTGGCTTGGCCCAGCTCAATGCAACAACATTCGGGCTTTCCGGCGATCTTATCATTCCGAAGGGAACCTATCAGTTTGCTACATATGGAATCGATGCTGAAACCGGATCAAAAAAATATCCTGCCGGGATGGTCGGATTTTTTACTCCCGTTGGAGACAATATCGTTGCCGGAATCAGTGTTTTCACACCTTCGGGTCTGGGTGCCCAATGGGATGGCACAGATTTAGCGCTTCTTTCCGGCATCCCTCCAGCCGTAGGCGGCACGGGAAATCCAAATATCATCTGGGAAAGTTTCATCGCGGTTGTCACAGCCGCTCCAGCGATTGCCGTCAATATTAACGATATGTTTTACCTGGGAGCTGCTTTAAACATCAACTACGGAATCTTTGACATCCAAAGGACAGCTGGGGCTACACAAATTCTACATCCTTTAGCTGGCCTCATTTATTTTGACCTCGGTCAGTATACGGAGGAATCGACTGGATGGGGATTTGGAGGCACAATCGGGGCCTTGGTTAAACCCGTTGAACAGCTGAGCATTGGTGTGTCATTCCGGACTCCCAGCAAAATTAAATTTGATGGTGACGCATCCATCGAAAACTTTTCTGCTTTGGGTGCACCTGGAGAATCAACCTTTACCAGGGAAGTCACATCTCCGATGTGGTTGGGGATTGGTGTGGCATTTAAACCTGCCGAAAACATCACTATCACTGCTGACGGCCACTACACCAACTGGGGAAAACTGGATACAGTGGCGACAGAATTTACGGATACATTCTGGCAGGTGGCTCTTGCGGATGAATCCGCTTTAGAGTTGCACTGGGCCGATAAATGGCAGTTCAGATTCGGAGTGGAAATTTGGGTCAGCGACAGCCTAGCCGTTCGTGCGGGATACTATAATGATCCGGCTCCCTCACCCGATACGACCATGAACGTGCTTGTTCCCAATTATGACTTCAATTCTATCTCCGGGGGACTGGGATTTGTTATGAACAATTTTAAGATCGATCTCACAGCCGAGTATCTTTTTGGAAAAGAAAGAGACGTCGCCCTCCTTCCTCTTGGGACCAATGAGATGCCAGGTGTTTATAGTATGAATATTCTTGCTCTGAACGTTTCTCTCATTTATGAGTGGATAAAATAAGGAAGGACGATAACACAAGTTCTTTTACCAGACTTATATTTTGGATGTTAATAACTGGGGAAGGATCAAATCCTTCCCCAGTTTTTTTTAGGGGATAAAAAAAATGAATATACACAAGGCTGTTATCCCGGCGGCCGGATTTGGGACCCGGTTTCTTCCAGCCACTAAGGCATTACCGAAAGAAATGATCCCGGTGGTCGACAAACCCATCATTCAGTATGGTGTGGAAGAGGCCGTTATGTCGGGTA
>CAZEWV010000408.1:0-2894 GCA_964516025.1 uncultured Eubacteriales bacterium | reverse complement strand
GTCGCCGGAAGCATCATGACCGAAGGATAGGTGGCCCCCCATGATGTGTAGGCCCCGTTGTCCTGGAGTACTTCGACCTTCCGAAAGACAAGCCTTCCATTGGGATCGCAACCTTGAAGGATCCGGATTTGTGAGGACTGGCGCGGTGAGAGGTAGGCGAACTCTTCCTCTCGAGAATAGAGAATTTTAACCGCGTGTCCTGTTCTAAAGGCCAGCAATACTGCAATGTATTCATAGGCGTGCGTATCGAGGCCCGTCCCAAAAGCGCCTCCCAGAGTGGGCACAATGATCCGGGTGTTTTTGTCCTGCAGGCCCATGTCGGACAGGGCTCTGTTAAAATCGCGTTGGGCTAGAAAAGGGATCTGAGTCTTGGCCCAAAGGCAAAGGTTGCGGTTCATGTCGAACTCGGCGATACACCCAGACGTCCCCATACAACTCTGCTGAACAAGAGGGGTAGAATATTCCCCTTCGACAAAATATTTGGCCGCTCGCCTTCCAGCATCAAGGTCTCCGGATTCATGATGGAACTTTATTGGAACGATATTATCTAGTCTGGGACGGCCACCAGGATCGTTCTCGTGGACAAGAGGCGCCCCTTTTTTCCTGGCCTCATCAAGGGAAAAAAGGCCAGGCAGGATTTCATATTCCACTTTGATTTGTTCAATAGCTTCCTGGGCTATATCGGGATCAATAGCCGCGACCGCCGCCACTTCATCTCTGAATTGACGAACCTTATCTTTTTTCAAGGCGAAGTTATCCCGGAGGAATCCTATCCGGATTTCTGGAGTGCTTTGGGCTGTGATCACAGCCTTGACACCAGGAATCTTTTCGGCCTTTGAGGTATCGATATGTATGATCCGCGCAGAAGCATGCTGGCTGAATTTGATTTTCCCGAACATCATACCCGGTCGTTTTAGATCGTGGATGTAATGGGCTTTTCCCGCAGCCTTGTCGGGACCATCCGGGCGGGAAATTCTTTTTCCGATGAAACGGAAGTCTGTCACGACAACTCCTGTAAATGGCTGGCTGCTTGTTTGACCGCCGTGATGATTTGCACATATCCCGTGCACCGGCAGAGGTTACCCTGCAGGGCTTCACGAATTTCTTTCTCTGTGGGTTTGGAATTGGAGTCAAGAAGAGCCTTGACCGATAGGATCATTCCCGGTGTGCAGTAACCACACTGGATCGCCCCGCAGTCGACAAAAGCCTGTTGTAGCACGGAGAGCCTGTGTTCCGGACTCTGGAGGCCTTCGATGGTCAGAACACTTTTTCCCGAAATTTCCAGGGCCGGATAGAGACAGGAATTTACGGCCCGTCCGTCAACGATAACCGTACAGGCTCCACACTCACCCTGCCCGCAGCCTTCCTTTGTTCCGGTTAAATCAAGGTGTTTACGGAGCACATCGATCAGACGCTCGTGCCCTTTGACAGAGACGGAAACATCAATACCGTTGAGTGAAAAAAGGATATCCTTTTTCAATCTAAACTCCATTCAAGTATCTGGGCAATGCCCCGCTTAACGTAGACTCCCACGATCTGGCGCCGGTATTCTTCGGTACCACGAACATCGGAGATGGGGGCTACACTTTCTGAGGCCATCCGCTGAGCCTGATCTGCAAGTTCCGGCGAAAGCGCTTGCCCTTCCAGCAGAACCTCCACTTTTTGAAGTCGAAGGGGAACCGGTGCCACGGAACCGGCGGCCACTCGGGCTTTGCGGCATGTTTCACCCTCCATCTCTAAAAGCAGGGCCACACTGGCGACGGCCAGATCCATCTTAACCCGGCCTTTTTTCAGGAATACGGATTTAGTGTTACTAGAGACGGGTTCTATGAAGAGATCGGTCAAAATTTGGTCGGGAGAAAGACAGGATTTACCGGGACCCTCGAAAAATTTTTGGAAAGGGATGTCTTGAGTTCCCGAAAGACTCTCTATCCTGGCTTTTGCCTCAAGCACCAGAAGGGGAAGAGCCAGGTCGGCACAGGGCGAACAGTTGCAGAGATTTCCACCGACAGTGGCCACATTCCGGATCTGTGGACTCCCCAATCTTCGGGCTGCATCCACAAGCAGCTTGGCCTGGTGCTCTAAATCCGGATTATAGAGAAGATCAGTGACAGTGGTCATTGCCCCGATTCGAATGATTCCGTTGATTTCAATGGAAGAGAGATCAGGGATAGATCTGAGGGAGATCAGAGCCGAAGGCTTAAGCTCTCTATTTCTGATCTGTACCATCAAGTCTGTCCCCCCTGCAATGAATCGAGAGCCGGGTATCTTTTTTTTCAGTTCCAGAGCCTCTTCCAGAGACTGAGGTTGAAAATAATCGAATCCCTTCACGAGACCACTTCTTTTTCTTTGAGTGAGGCAATCTCGTCGGAGGACAATCCCGCCTCTTTGAGAATGCTTTCGGTGTGCTGGCCGAAAGCCGGGGCAAAAGGAAGTTCTCTGTCGATCTTTTCGAGATATTCGGTGTCAACGGCCGGAGGAGGAAGGCGCACAACCCTTCCGTCAGGCACGGTTGTTTTTAAAGCCTTGGAAGAGACAAAAGGGAGATCGGGAACATCCTCTATGGGTGTGATCGGGGAGTGGGGGATGGCCGCTCCGGCCAGGACCTTGGAGATGTCGGCAGAAAGATTTTGTTGAGTGATGGTCTCTATGGCTTGGTGAAGCCGGGTTTTTTCTTTGCGCCGGCCTTCATTGGTGTAAAAGTTTTCCATATTGAGAGAAGAGAACATCGGAGTTTTAGTGATACGAAACCACTGGGCATCGCTGCCGATGGCCATGTAGATGAATCCATCTTTGGTTTTATAGGCATTGACCGGAATAAACTGGCGGTGTTCATTGCCCGAGCGCTTCAATTCTGACGGCGGGCTTCCCATGTCCAGCATGGGGAGAAAAGT
>CAZEWV010000407.1:0-2902 GCA_964516025.1 uncultured Eubacteriales bacterium | reverse complement strand
TTTCCTCTGGGAAAGAAAGTTGAGGCCTTGCCGGTTGAAGAATTATCCTATCTAAGAAAAGTGCTTATCGCTTGAACAACACTAATAAGGAACCAGCTATTCGAGCAATCTAACGTACACTATTGAAAGGTACCGGAGTCGGTGTCTTTCCAGAGGGAGAGGAATTTCTCGTAATTCTCTTTGGCCTTGGTTTTATTGCCTTGTTGTTCATAAGTTTAAATGATTAATCTTCAAAATTCAGTTTTTTCATTAACGATTTGAACCTTGGATCCGAGCGAATATTGTCGAAAAGAGGAGATACATATACGTAATCTGCCAATAACAGGGATTGTTCCTGATAGGCCTTTTCTAAAGCTTCAAATGCCATATCAATCTCACCAAGTCCTGCATATATGACTGCAAAAGTATATGGGTCAACAAACCGACGGGAAGATTTCTCTTTGAAATCCTCAAGGAAGGCCTGCGCTTCATCTTTTTTGCCTAAAGCTATAAGGGCATGAACAAGTCCTGGTTGTTCAGTCCTTTTTAAAACTTCTACAGCCTGTTTATACATACCTTTTTGCAAATAGACATATCCAAGTCCATAGAGTGCAAATTCAAATTCGGGATCTATTTCGAGTGTCTTTTGAAATTGTTTTACTGCTTCATCATACCGACCAGCGATGTAAAGATACATACCAAAATTCGTGTTTATTATAAGAGAAAGAGGATCAAGTTCGAGAGCTATCTTGATTTCCCCAATGGCTTCATCGACCCGCCCCATGCTCTTTAACAATTCTGCATACCAATGATGTGCAATAGCAAGGCCTGGATTAAGCTCTATGGCTCTTTTAAATTCTTTCTCAGAGGCGTCCCAATCCCATTTATACCAGAGATTCACAGCTCCTAAAGAATTGTGAACTTCGGCAAGCATATTATCAAGCTCTAGTGCTTTCAAGGCTGTGCTTTGAGCTTTTAAGTAAGCCTCTTTCGGTAACCAATCACTATAAAAGGGGAGTATAATGTAGCAGTCAGCGAGCCCAGCGTAAGCTAAAGCATAGTCAGGGTCTAATTCAGTGGCCTGCTCAAAATATTTGATGCTCATCTCTAATCTATCTCCCGTTCGTTTGTTCCAGAAGTGACGCCCCATCAGATATAGGTTATATGCTTCAATATTCTCAGTATAACGCTTTCTAAGATCTTGCCTCTCTTCTCCCAAAAGGTTTACTTTAAGCTTATCTGTTATTGCAAAGGATATCTCATCCTGAATCGAAAATAGATCGTTAAAATCTCGGTTGTATTGCTCGGACCAGAGGAGTGACTCATCAGCAACATTTATGAGTTGTGCTGTGATGCGAAGTGTATCTCCTTCTTTCTGCACACTCCCTCTAAGCACAGCATTTACGTTAAGCTTCGCTGCAATTTCATGAATATTTTGTTCTTCACTTTTAAATGGAACTGTAGATGTCATAGCAGGAACACGTAAATCCTTGACTTTTGACAAAGCATTAATGAGGGATTCTGCTAGGCCATTACAGAAATATTCTTGATCTTTTTGCGGGCTTAAATCATCAAACGGAAGAACAGCAACAGAAGGTTTGTCTAATGAGATTGAAGCTGAATCATTTTGTGCCCAGGGACTCCAGATAATCAGCCAAATAGCAGCAATGGCGATTACAACAAATGCCGGGATGAATATCTTTTTCAGTCTGAACTGGACTGTGATTTCTTTTGATGTGATGGATTTTCTTTCCGGGATCACTCGGTCTGTTGTGGGAAGGCCTTGTTCCAGTTTTTCAAGCTCAGACTTAAGCTCTCCGGTGCTCCGGTATCTGTTCTCTTTTTCCTTTTCCAAACACCTCAAGATCACCAGGCTCAGATCTCCGGGGATTTGTGAATTGAGCTCTCTGGGATCCTTTGGTATCTCGCTCTTGTGCTTTACGCCGATGGTGAAAGGAGTGTCTCCTTCAAAAGGAGTTCTCCCCGTTGTCATCTCATAGAGAATAATTCCCAGAGAATAAATATCGGAACGCTGGTCGATTTCCTTCCCTTCTACTTGCTCAGGGCTCATATACTCCGGCGTTCCAATCATCACACCAGGGCCGGTCAAACTTTTGGCTTTAAGGGAACGGGCTATCCCAAAATCCATTATTCGGGCCGTGCCCTCCTTGTCAATCATAATGTTGTTTGGCTTTAAGTCACGATGCACCACTCCCAGGCTGTGTGCTTCGGATAAACCATCACAGATCTGTTTGGCTATGGAAATGGCTTTCCCAACTGTGAGCTGTCCGGTCTGCCGTATCAAGCCTTTCAAGTCCTGCCCGGAGATGTACTCCATTGTAATGAAGTGAATGCCCTTTTCTTCCTCCAGATGATACATCCGGCCCACATTGCGGTGGCTTATCCGGCGGGCAAATTTTAATTCATTATTAAAGCGTTCAATGTTGTTTTTATCTGAAGCGATTTCAGGTCTGATGAGTTTTAATGCAATTTTTTCATTGAGCTTGGTGTCGAGTGCTTTATAGACCCTGCCCATACCACCCTTGCCCAATTCCTCAATGATCTGATACCTGGAAGCAAAAGTTGAGCCAGTAGTCAGCTCTTCGACCGGAGTCTCCATGGTTTTGGTGTGGATAACTTCAGCTTCTAAGGAAGTCCCGCATTCTCCACAGAATTTTACTGTATCAGGATTATTGGTTTGACACTTGGGGCATTCGTTAGGCATTTTTTTCCCTACTGGACATGTTCTTCAGCGCCCGAAGCTGATCCAAGAAGCCTTCCACGGAATTATTTCTGTTTTTCGTATCCCTCCGGAACCGTGTACGTTCCGGCCGGGGCCGGCTTATTTGAAGCCTCCAAAAGCTCTAAGGAAGATTTCATCTCCGAACCCAAGGGCATGGACATGGTGGTTTCCTGCTGCACG
>CAZEWV010000406.1:0-2911 GCA_964516025.1 uncultured Eubacteriales bacterium | reverse complement strand
TTTTGAGCTATAATAAAACTACTGGGATAGCTCGAAAACTATGAACAGAAGGAGACTCCTTCAAACTTTTCCTCTATTTCCCTTTCTAGCCGGAATCTCTCTATTCGTTATATTTATGTTCATGCCACAAGAGGGATTCCCTATGGCTAAAAAAACTCCATCTGAAATCCTCAAAAATATCTACCAAGAAGTGAAAGAACTTGGGCCCCGTGAGAATGAGAATTTCTTGAGAAGAGAATTCCACATGGACCTGGATGGCCACGCTACTAATAAAGAAGAATATGTCATGGTCTTAAGCCAGAATATCGATAAAATACAAAAGATGGTACTCCAGGTCACTTATTTTGAACAGGATAAGGCAAACCGGTTTGTCAAAAACGCTAAAGAAACCAAAGAGATAAAATGTGAGCTGATAGGGGAGGACTTTAAAATCAAGTACTGTGACTACGAAGAAAAAAAATTGAAAAAAGTCCTTTCCAAGATACTCACAGGAATCCAAGAAAAAAAACGCATCCTCAAACTCGTTAAGAAATAAGTTCTCAAAAATATTCCAAAAAGAACATTTTAGACAAGGCTGCCCTTAACTCAATTTATCTTAGAGGCGGACCCGTTATTTCATCTCTCTAATTTATGTAGGACAAACCCCTACATAAAAAAGAGAAAAATACTGACAAAAAAATCAGGAATTGTCCTATTGTCAATATATTTCAATTTTCTTATCTTGATTTATGGAAAGGGATGATGGGGAAGTTATGCTAAATAAAACAATCGAATCAGGGAATGGAACAAAACAACAGCGAATAAAGTATGGTAAAGAGAAAAGAAAGCATACAAGATTGAGCACTAATTTACCTTTATTTTGTTACCGCTTAACATCAAGGACGTATTTTTTTTCTTCGTGCGAGAATATTAGCTTAGGAGGAATGTGTTTGTCTGATAATGGAGTTTTAAAACTTGATGAACGTTTGGAGTTTAAAATAGAATTTCCCGGCAGAACAATAAGTTGTGAAGGAAAGGTAGTCTGGTTAAAATATTTCTCGGACTCGGGAGATAAGAAAGCAGGAATTGAATTTGCAGATTTGGAATCCAAAAACCGAGAATTCATTGCTGATTTTATTTTAGATAGGAAGCTACATTTTGTAGATAGTAAAATTTAGATATTGCTTTTATTTTTTCTATTTAATCCCATCTGCTTTGTTAACGTGACCTGAGTTGAGAGTATCAAGAACGGATTTGGGGGGTTTGAAGAGAGGCCTTTTATTTTTAGTATTTAGGTTAAAATCTGAGTGATACGGCGAATATATCCCGGATCCGTTCCGCAGCAGCCTCCGATAATACCGGCTCCGTTTTCTATGATTTGAGAGACAAATTTCACGTAATTTTCAATTCCCTGTGAATAGGATACTTCTCCCTCGGATGACAGCGTCGCCTTTCCCGCATTGGCCTGGGCAATCAGGGGGAGAGACGTAGATCTTTTCATAATTTTTATAAGTTCAGCCATAACCTCACTGTCCAGTGTACAGTTGGCCCCGATGACAGGCACATTTTCTTCTTCCAGTTTTGTTATACACAGGGACACACTGTTGCCCATCATGGTGAAAAATCCTTTGGGATAAGTCTCAAATGTCATGGTTACAAAGACCGGACAGGAGGCATTTTTTCTGGCTGCCCTTAAGGCACAGAGAGCTTCATTTATATCATACTGGGTTTCGATAAGAATAAAATCCACATGACCGTCGGCTAGTCCTTTGGCCTGCACTCCATAGGCGTCCTCAAATTCACTCTCCGTGTAATCTCCCTGAGGCCAGAGGAATTTACCGGTAGGCCCCATACTTCCAGCAACAAATTTCCCTTCCGGTTTAACAGCATGGGCCAGCAGTCCGGCCTGACGGTTGAGCTCGTAACACTGTTCATCCAGACCATAGGAAGAAAGTTTGAGCTGGCTTCCGCCGAAACTGTTGGTGAGAACGGCATCAGAGCCGGCTTCAAAGTAGCTCTTATGGATGGACTTTATAACATCCGGCTTTTCTATATTCCATTTCTCAGGACATTCTCCCTGGGAAAAACCGTGTTTCATGAGTTCTGTCCCCATCCCGCCGTCGAGAAATACCGTTTTCTTTTTGATCAATTCCAGTATTGCATCCGCCATCTCACTCTCCCCATTGTCAGGATAATGTGTACAATCCCATAATATCTTCAAGAAAATTCAAAGTCAAAAACGAAAAAAAAGGATTCGAGGATTCAAGTGACCCCCAATTGTCATCGCGAGGCCTGTAAAGGCCCTTTGTCTTTGCGAGGAGCAAAGCGACGCGGCGATCTAATGAATGAAAGGATGAGATCGCCACGCTACGCTCGCGATGACTGTCCTTGAAAGCCTGGCCCTAATTCTTCCCATTTGACAGGGGATGTGGGTGTATGTATAAAGGAGGCGAAGGGAAATCGTGAAATTAAACTGAGGAGTTTTCTATGGGGATGTATAAAGACCTTGAAGGGAAAAGAGTTTTTGTCACAGGGGCTGCAAGCGGGATTGGACTGGCCACGGCTCAGAGATTCTTGAATGAGGGTTCACGTGTTTTTATCATCGACTGGGATGAGGAAGCTTTAACGAAAACACTTGCTGCCAATACGGAATTTGTCGGGGGAGTTTGTGGAGATGTCAGCAATCCTGAAGACGTAGAGAAAGCCTTCAATCGAGTCGATGAGCTGATGGGGGGATTGGATGTGCTTGTCTCCAATGCGGGAATAAGCTACCAAAAGTCATTCACCGAGATGGAGTACGAGCAGTGGTCAAAAGTTATGAGAGTGAATCTGGATGGGATGTTCTACTGTTCACAGCAGGCCATAAAAAGGATGAAAGCGCAGCAGTCCGGAGTGCTGCTGTTTACGGCCTCAACCAATGGGCTTGAGGGCC
>CAZEWV010000405.1:0-2928 GCA_964516025.1 uncultured Eubacteriales bacterium | reverse complement strand
AGTATCAACAAACACTGATGTGGGAGTTTAGAGGGCCTTACAAAGCTGCGGATAGGTACAAACAGACAGTCTACGACAAACTCCAGCTGCCTCCGGGTTTTTCAGCCAAACTTGACGATGATTTCTTTATGACTGAAGAAGAGAAAGGGCAGCTCACATTTTCAATGATATTCGCTATTGTGGTTATTTTTATGATCCTTGCCTCTCTTTACGAATCCTTCATCAAGCCTTTTTACATTTTGATGGCTGTGCCGCTCGCTCTTATCGGGGTTTTTGTGGCTTTTGTACTTGCCGATTTTCCATTTGATTCTGCCGCTTACATTGGAGTCATCTTACTCGGGGGAATTGTCGTCAACAACTCTATTCTTCTTGTAGACCATATCAACATCAAGAAAAAAAAGGGATTTCCCCTCCTGGATGCTGTAATACAAGGTGCCCGGGAGAGAATTCGGCCCATATTTCTTACAACGAGCACAACTGTTCTTGGAATGCTTCCTTTAGTTTTAATTCAGATAGAAGCCGAACGAAGACGGATCTGGTCATCCTTGGCTCTTTCGGCCGTTGGAGGTTTGATCAGCTCAACCATTTTCATCCTCATTATCATCCCGATTTTTTACTATTACGGAGACAATCTCCAATCCTGGGCTCAGGGAAAACGCTCTGTACTTTTAAAAGCCTGGAAAAGCTACTGATCTCACACTTTTTTGATTTAATCCAATAATTCTGATAAATTTCGTTTCAGGAGAAAATCATGAACGGCTATTCCATCGTGGATTTGAAGAAGAAGATCCGGACATTTTCAAAAAAGAATCTCATTCAGCGTCCCACTCCCTTTTACAAATTGGAGAATTTGAGTCGGGTTCTGGGAGGTCCTCAGATTTATATCAAACGTGACGATCTCACCGGCCTGGCATTTGGAGGGAATAAGTCGCGCAAACTGGAATACATCATGCAGGACATTTTGGATAAAGGTTCCGATGTTGTGGTCACCTGGGCGGCACTCCAGTCCAACTGGTGTCTCCAGACGGCCGCTGCGGCCAAGAGGTATGGGATTAAACCGATCCTTGTTTTGTTTAAAACATATGATCTTTCAGAAGAATACGACGGAAATCTCCTTATGGATTTTCTCTTGGGAGCCGATATCAGAATTAGAGATGCGGAAAAAGGGCAAATCATAAGGGAGGAGGAGGCTGAAGATCTCCTTGCGGATGTGATTAGTGAAGTCAAACAGCAGGGACTCAAACCATACTTTGCTCCGATTGGGGGATCGATGGTTGGAGGCTCCATGGACATTCCCTTAGGTGCAATTGGTTATGTCGATGCCTATGTGGAGATGATCGAGCAGGCCTCTGAGTTGGATGTTGAAGTCAATTGTGTACTTCATGCGAGCGGTTCCGGAGGGACGCAGGCCGGGCTTACCGTAGGAGCGGTGGCCATGGGAAAAAAAGTGAGAGTGATAGGCATCAGTGTGTCCGAAGATAAAAGATCATACAGTGATAGGGTTTGGAAAATATCCACAGATACAGCTAAGGCTTTACATTTAGATGTTCAATTTAACCTCAATGATGTGAATGTGCTGGACGAGTACCTGAAAGAGGGCTATGGCATTGTCAACAAGGAGGTGTCCGAAGCCATACGAATAACCGCTGAAAATGAAGGAATTTTTCTCGATCCTATCTACACGGGGAAGGCCATGGCCGCTTTAATCGATCTTATTAAAAAAGACTTTTTTGAAAAGAACGACAATGTTGTTTTCTTTCATACGGGTGGAACAGCTGCCCTTTTCCCAAACAAACATCACCTGATCCGACTGGCGCGATCGTGAATGAAATCTTGCCATAAACCTGATATTATAGAGGTTATTTTTAAAGAGTCGGCACTTTTTGTAGATTTTGTTGACTAAAGGAAAAGATCATGAATTGGGAAAGACCGGATTTTAAGAATATTTTAGAGGCAAGGCAGGTCATTAAAGACTATATGCCGCGAACTCCTATTTATTCTTATCCTTATTTGAATCAGCTTTTAGATACAAAGGTTTTTATCAAACATGAAAATCATACCCCCACGGGTGTTTTTAAGGCCAGGGGAGCGCTCTATCTTTTTTCTCGGATGGATGCTCGGCAGAAAGATAAAGGCGTTGTGACCGCATCGACAGGAAATCATGCCCAATCTATCGCCTATGCAGGACACCTCTTTGACATTCCTGTGGCAATCGTTATGCCGGAGAAGGCCAATCCAACCAAGGTCAAAGCGGTGGAAAGTTGGGGAGCTAAAATTATTTTTTCTGGCAAGATATTTGATGAGTCGAAGGAATATGCCGAACAACTGGCTGGAGAAAGGGGCGCGAGGTTTGTCCATCCGGCTAATGAACCGGACCTGATTGCCGGTGTGGGCACATATGCCCTTGAGATATTTGAAGAGGTCCCATCTGTAGATGTGATTATAGTTCCCGTTGGTGGGGGGAGCGGTGCTTCCGGCTGCTGTTTGGTCAAAGAAGCTGTCAATCCGAATGTCCGGGTGATAGGGGTTCAGGCAGAGCAGGCGCCTGCGGCCTGTCTTTCTTGGAAAAACAAAAAAATTATGACAGCCAAAATGGAAACAAAAGCCGAGGGTTTAGCCACTCAGATTGGCTATGAACTCACGCAGGATATCCTTCAAGACTATCTGGCTGATTTTGTTCTTGTTTCGGAGAAAGAGATGCAGGATGCCATCCTGCTGATCATGGAAGTCATACGAAACATGGTAGAAGAAGCGGGAGCGGCTTCCACGGCTGCCGCCCTGAAATTAAAGGATCAGTTGAAAGGACAGACCGTTGTGATTGTTTTGACTGGGGGAAATAGCTCTCTCGACCGCCTCCGCTCCCTTCTTTAAAGAAAATAAAGAAAAGGGGTCAAGTCTCGACATTCGACATTTAACTAAATGTCGAAT
>CAZEWV010000404.1:0-2929 GCA_964516025.1 uncultured Eubacteriales bacterium | reverse complement strand
GAAAATACATTAAAGATCTGTCCTGAAGTTTTTTCGTTATTGTACAGTTCATTTAATCTGTCGTCTAAAAAAAAGTAACTGAAAGGCTGCCCCGGTATGAATTGTTCCCATTTCTCTTCTATGGCGGCTAGGATTTCTCCCACATTCTCTGGGCGGATCTTAATATTTAGGTTGTTATAGACCTGCTGCTCGCTTGGGTAACAATAATAAATGAAAGAATCGATGTCCCTATGGAGAGACTCGTAATGAAAATCCTTAACCACACCGATGATCGTGTACTCTCCAGTGGCAATGTTATTGGGATCGCCCATTCTTCTGACTTTCATCCCAACGGGATCTGTCCAGCCGAATTCTCTGATTGTCGATTCATTGACAAGAATATTTCTGTTTTCGTTAAATTCTTTGGAAAATCCCCGACCGTCCAAAATTTCCAATCCCATCGTTGCGATGAAATCCTGATCGATAACCATACCTCGGGTAGTTTTGACCTCTGAATCTCGATCGGATCGAAAAAAATCACCGGCATAGAGTCCCCCTTGTACGAGGGTGTTTGATCCGGATGCTTGGATGACGCCGGGAATTGTTTTCAGCTCTTGTTTGAAGGATTCGCTCTGAGTTTGTAGAGAGAAAACTCTTTCAACAACAACCACGTTGTCTTTTTTAAATCCCAAATCTTTGTTTTGGATGAAATTCATCTGTGTGAAGACAAGGATAGTCATGGAAATGAGGATAATGGAAAGGGCAAATTGAAAAACTACCAGCCCGTTTCTCAGTAGAGTCCCCCCCCGGGATGTCGTGAATTTCCCCTTCAGTACTGTTATGGGTTGAAAGGCCGACAGAACAAAAGCGGGATAGCTCCCGGCGAAAATTCCGACAAAAATTCCTATAGCAAGAAAGAGAAAAATATTAAAAGGATCGAGCAAATTTTGAAGATTCAACTGCTTCCGCGTCAATTGATTAAACATTGGCAGAATCAATTGAATCAGCACAACAGCCAGGATAAGACTGATGAGACTCATCAAAAGCGACTCGAAAAGAAACTGCCTGATGAGTGAGCCGCGGGTGGAACCAACGATTTTCCGTATTCCGACCTCCCTTGCCCGGGATGTGGATTGGGCGGTTGCCAGGTTCATGAAGTTGATGCAGGCGATAATAATCAGAAAAAAAGCGATGGCGATCTGGACATAGACATAGGTGATGTTTCCGTTGGGTTTGATCTCGTTGGAAAGATTGGAGTGAAGGTGGATATCCCCGATGGATTGCATGAAGTAGTTGTATCCATTTCCTGCGGCAGTATAGTCCTGGAAGGAAATGCCTGTCTGAGCCTGGATCTGTCCGGCTGCATACTGCTCGACAAGAGCCGGCATTTTTGTTTCGATATCGTTTGGGGAGACACCAGGGCTGAGCTTGACATAGGTCAGGGAAGAGAATGAGACATAGTTCGGCTGGTTTTGAATTCCCGTTATGGCCAGCGGTATGAGAAAATTGAATTCCAGGTGAGAATTTTTTGGCACATTCTCTACTACGCCGGCAACGAGTACTTCTCCTTGGGGAGTCGTTAATGATTTTCCCACCGGATCTTCATCTCCAAAGTACTTGAGAGCGGTGTCTCTGGTCATCAGAACGGAGTTTTGTGTGGAAAAGACCGTTTTTGGATCTCCCTTGATGAGGGGGATGGAGAACATGTCGAAAAAATTGGGTTCGACAAAGAGGATTTTGTCTTCCTCGTATTTTTGATCTTCATACTGGAAGATCCCTGCTTGGCCGAAACCTAAAATGCGTGTCATGTCCTCGACTTCCGGAAAGTCGTTTTCCATTGCTTCACCAATGGAAAAGGGAATAACAGCGTAAAAGACCACATTGTCCGGGTAGATCCTCTCTAAAGCCACACGATAAATACTGTCTTTATCTTCATGAAAATTATCATAGGAAAACTCATCCCTGACATTGACGATAATAAGAAAAAAACAGGTTATTCCTATGGTCAGACTAAAAATATTGATGAAAGAAAATAGTTTTCTTTTCCAAATATTTCTGACGGTGATTTTAAAAAAATTTTTAATCATTCCAAACAACTCCTTTGTTTAGAAAACCATAAATCAACAGAACAATAGTGCATTATTCATGCCAACAGAAGAATGGATGTTTTTTGCAGTGAAGAAAAAGGATGGGAATTCTAATAGGGATCGGAGTGTCCGCAATCGGACACTTAGTGTTTATTTGCGGACACTTTACACTAGAAATTGAACTGGAATCCGGCCCAGAATTTCTTTGTTGTGGTCGCGTATCCTCGTGTTTGGTAGTGGGCATACTTAATGAAGAGGAGATATCCCTTTCGAAGAATAATCTGTGCCAAAAGATCCAGCTCATGGCCGTAATCGAGATTATCCATTTCGGACTTGAAAATGTGATAAACGGTCCTGAGTGTAAGGGGCCTTTTTTCCGAGTTCGACTGAAAATTGAAAAAAAGATATTGATCAACCAGACCTTGAGAGGGTGTTGTCAGAAATATATCTGCCCACCCGTTAAAGGCATGAAGGGTGGCTAGAGGAGTTGAAAAGGCGTACGTTCCGTTTCCTCCAAGCGATTCGTACCCGCCTTTGAGGGTAAAATTTTTCACAGAAAATCCCAGTTCGATAAAACTGTAAGATGCATTTAGGCCAATGGCTCCATCCTTGAAGCGGTTCTGTTGGGTATATTCCAGAGAGTACACAAGACGCGCTGACTCTGAAACACTCCTATTTCCCGTAAAACGTATCCCTATATTCTGATGGGATGTCTCCGGGACATCTTGATTGTCAAAAAAATGATTGTAGGCTGTCAGCTTGCCCAAAGGAAATTTGTAGCTGACGTGAAGTACACTAGTATTTAAATCGAGATCACTCCTGGATCTGTGGTGTGCACCGAAGATGCGATTGACATTGGTGAT
>CAZEWV010000403.1:0-2937 GCA_964516025.1 uncultured Eubacteriales bacterium | reverse complement strand
TGGACCATCGGCCCTCAGAGCTTTCAGGTGGGGAGAGACAGCGCGTGGCCATCGCCCGTGCCCTGGTGAATGAACCGTCTCTTCTTCTTGCGGACG
Organism: uncultured Eubacteriales bacterium; assembly: GCA_964516025.1. GTDB lineage: Bacteria > Acidobacteriota > Aminicenantia > Aminicenantales > Aminicenantaceae > JAUWVG01. The sequence continues at coordinate 2,841 of CAZEWV010000403.1, read as the reverse complement.
AACCGACAGGGAATCTGGATTCCAAAACTGGCCAGGAAATCCTCAAGCTCTTTCACAAAATCCATGCACAGGGTAATACCATCATCATGGTGACACATGATGGAGACATTGCCCATCAGGCCCAGCGTATCTTGTACACTAGAGACGGGAAAATTGAGAAAGAAGAAAGGACAGGAAAATAGGGCATGAACTTTTTAAATGCATTTTTAGGTATATTTTTAAATCCAAAACAAACATTCAAGGCAGTATCTGAAAAACCTCGTTGGAAAGAAGCCCTCATCATCATCCTTATTGCTTGGGCTCTATTCGCCTACATCACAGCTCCTTTCGCTCAAAAAGACAACATCAAGATCTTTGAAGACAATATCAAATTAAAAGAGACCCTCGGAGAGGACCGATACAACGAAAATCTAGAGAGACTTAAAAAAATTCCGTCTCCAACCGGAACTCTATTTCCAGCCTTTGTTGTAGCCCCTCTCTCGTTGGCTATAGGTATTTTAATTTCATGCCTGATTATGTTCGGCATGGGACGTTTAATATCTGCCGAAGGGAAATATATTCAAGTTTTTTCCGGATTCCTCTATGCCAATTTCATCGACAAGATTTTAGGAAATGCCGTTCGCCTTTTGCTCATTCTGCCAAAAAAATCTATTCTGGAGACATCCACCGGACTGGCCCTTTTCTTTCCCCATCTCGAGGTCACTTCCCCAGCATTCATCATCCTCACTCAAATTGACATTTTCCAACTCTGGATGTTTGGAATATTTAGCTATGCCCTTTCCTACATTTTTAATGTCGAGGTCAAAAAAGCATTATTCATTTCATATGGTTTCTGGGCTCTTAAAACTCTTCTCTATATTGCTATGGGATTACTTTTTGCCAGCTTCATGAGATAGAAGTCAGACCCGTGATCCTCACGGGTGTTCTCCCTCCACCACATTAAAAATTTGAGTAGACACGGAGAGACACGACGTCCATCTGACTTAATTGAAGATCACTGCGCAAAAATAGCATCCTCATTAGAAATCACAGAAATGGGAATGCTAACTGTGTCTTGCTAGTCCAGCGCTTTTTTCCTAATATATAGTCAAATGGACAATAGAGTCACATTCGGAAATCTGGGGGAGCGACCCCTCTCGTTTCTTCTGTTTTATCTCTGGAATTTTAGGAAAAATGGAAGGCTATCCCTTAAACAAGGAAAAAATGAAAAAATTCTCTTCTTTGATGAGGGCAATATAGCTATAACCTCGAATACTTTCAACGAAAAAATATTTTTTACAGCTCTTACTAAAAAGAATATCATCGAAACTTCCTCTCTTGAGAATATTCTCACTCATGCCAAGCAAGAACACATGTCCCTCATTAAAACCTGTATCCAAATGGATATTTTAGGCGTTCCACAACTATGGAGGTTGATGCAGGACTATTCCTTGTCAGATATTTTTCCTTTTTTCGACAGGGAGAAAGCCGAATTCCTATTTCAACCGGACAATAAACCAGATAAACCACGGATTTGGTGCCGGATCCGGACCCTTGATGTGATTCTTCAGGGCACCCGACAGATGACAAATTTTGATTTCATTGCGTCTCAGCTTCCCGAAGAAAATATTGACGCTCAAGTCCTTTTCCCTCAACACCTATCACAGATCCCATTCCAACCTCATGAAGAATATCTTCTGCATCTGCTCTCCAACCAACACAATTTAAAATCTGTCTACAAACACGCGGAAATAAGCAAAGCGGAAACTCAAAAGGTCATTTTTACCTTCCTGAGTCTGGGGATATTCGCTTTTTCCCAAGAAAAAAAAGCAAAACACACTCTGTCTGATTTTTCCCAGGCTGAACTCGATTCAATCTTGACATCATTCAATCAAAAGTGGATTTTTGCTTTTAAATACATTACAAAAGAACTCGGGCCTGTTGCCATGAACATTTTGGAAAAAACCCTAGAAGAGGCTAAGTCAAGGCTGTCCCCTCTATTCCAAAGCGTCAAACTGCAGCCCGACGGAAACATCGATACAAATTCCGTACTCAAAGCAAAATTCAACTTCTCAAGCCAGGGAACAAAACAGACTTTGCTGATCGGACTGAACGAAATCATCGTTTCTGAAGTCCTGGCCGTAAAAAAAACTCTTGGAGATGAACACGAAGCCATTCTTGTTCAAAACCTCAAAAAAATCGAAAAATGAAATATCTAAAAAAAAAACAAATACTGGCCATGCTTCTCTTTATTACACTTTGTGTCCTTTTACTTCTGGTGAAAATTGGAACCTAAAAGAAAAAACCTTCTTGTCATCCTCGGCCCTACCTGTGTAGGAAAAAGCACAACGGCCATTAAAATCGCCAGAATTTTTTTTGGAGAAATCATCAACTGTGATTCCATGCAGGTTTACAAAGGATTTGATATTGGGACCGATAAAATGACTCTGGCTCAAAGAGGAAATATTCCACATCATCTTCTGGATATTATATCTCCTTCTGCACAGTTTAACGCGGCAGATTTCATCCAATTAGCTCTCGAAGCTGTCGGGAATATTCACAAAAAAAAAAAACTCCCCATCATTACTGGAGGTACAGGGCTTTATTTGAAAGCTCTCCTTGATGGACTTTTCCCTGAAGGCAAAAGTGATCCGAATATACGAAAACGTTTAGAAGAAGAGGCCAAAGCAAATGGATTCAAGAACTTGGGCGAAAGATTGAAAACTATTGATCCCCAGTACGCAGAAAAAATCGGGTCAAATGACAAATATCGAATTATTCGTGCTCTAGAAGTTTTTGAAACGACAAACATATCTCTCACAGAACATTTTGCTCAAACTCGTTCTTTTGTCGCTGATTTCC
>CAZEWV010000402.1:0-2943 GCA_964516025.1 uncultured Eubacteriales bacterium | reverse complement strand
CGCCAGCGTCCGGGTTGATTGACATTCCAGGTCATCTCTACGGCCACAATATCCCCGAAGCGTCCGGACCGGATAAATTTGTCGGCCTGGATGTAGTTGGCTGCGCTTCTCCGCTGGGTTCCGATCTGGACGATTTTGTTTGAATTTGAGACCACTTTGAGGGCGTCCCGGGCATCGGCCATGGTGTTCGCGAAGGGTTTTTCGACATAGACATCTTTTCCTGCTTCAACACCCTGAATGCAGTGGAGGGCATGCTGAAAATCGGCGGTGCTGATGATGACGGCATCGACTTTATCCGAATCATAGAGTTCTTCATTGTTGCGCATGAGGGTCACAGGTTTTCCTGTTTTCTCTTCTAGGAAAGCCTTTCCTTCTTCCCGCCTCCGGTTCCAGATATCCGAAACGGCCGTGATCTCAAAATTGAGCTCTTCAGCACTTCCTTGAAAAGCAGGGATGAGTGAGTTTCGCGCCCTGTCTGAAAAACCGACAATTCCCACTCGAATACGGTCATTCGCTCCCAATATTCTCCCATAGCTGGAGGCCGGAAAGTAAGCCGCTGTGGCTACTGCTCCGGCAGAGACCGTTTTCAAAAAATTCCTTCGTGTGATTGTTTGTTGACTCATGTTTACCCCTATTTTATTTTGCGGATTTTGATGTTGCGGAACCAGGCTGCCGATGTGTGGTCCTGAATAATGATGTGTCCACTCCGTTTGTCCGCAAAGCCTTCGTAGTCTTTGTATTTGCTTTTGGCGACCAAAGCTTTGAATTCGTCTGTGTCCATGTCATATTCTAAAACCTTGGTTCCGTTGAGCCAGTGTTCACCGTGTTGTCCCTCGAAAAGGATGCGACTGGAATTGAATTTTCCAACAGGTTTAAGTGCTTTCCCTTGAGGTACTGCAAGGTCATAGAGGGCGGCTGCTGTGTAGAGTCCTCCTCTCTCTCCATCGGGGTGAAGATCGTCATCCAGGATCTGGTATTCAAATCCTAGAGCACTGCGTGGGGGAGGATTCGAAGTCGACATGTCTTCTGAGACGTTGTATTTGATTCCGCTGTTTCCAGCCGGGACGATCTTCCATTCCAGATAGAGCTCGAAGTCCTCGTATGTCTCTGTTGTCATAATATCTCCGCCTTCAAGAGGCTGCCCATCTTCCTGGAGAAGGACTCTGCCGGAGGGGACCTTTTTGATGGCACCATCTTCTATAATCCAATGGCCTTCCGGGATATTTTCAAGGCCAATTCCCCGCCAGCCGTTAAAAGTTTTCCCATCAAAGAGAAGTTCCCACCCCGCTGCTCGTTCCTCTGCGGATAAGGTGTTAAGTTCCGGATCCGATGAGGATTTCGGCTCGGTGGATTTTTCTTGTCCACAGGCCGCTAAAAGGAGCAGTAAGGGGATAAGAAGAACAATGTTTTTATTTCTGTGCAGGCATAATAAGACACTTTGCATAATCATGCTTAATTTCTCCCCCTTTAGTATATTAAAAATCATTGTTGGGTCAAATATTAAGGTTGACAGGAGGCGTAAAATTTGATTTCAATGGGGAAATGATCACGGAGGAGATTGAATCCATGGCTAAAACCACAAGACGGGAATTTTTTAAGCTTGCTGGGACAAGTATGGCAGTGACATCTCTTTCGACTCTTCTTCCTTCTGCTACAAAGTACAAAGGACAGCAAACAAAACTTGAAGGAACTTCATTAAAATTGGGCATGGCCTCTTACACGTTCAGGGAATTTGGTCTGGAAAAGACGCTCGAAATGACAAAGAGATTGGGGCTAACACGTATTTGTTTTAAAAGCTTTCATTTGCCTTTGGAAAGTACGGAAAAGGAGATCAGGGCTGTCGCTACAAAAGTTAAAGACAACGGCCTCGAACTCTACGGATGCGGCGTGGTTTATATGAAGAATGAAGAGGAGGTTGTCCGGGCGTTTGACTATGCCAAGGCTGCGGGAATGCGGATGATCATAGGTGTTCCCAATCACGAACTCTTGGAACTGGTCAATAAAAAAGTCCGGGAGTACAACATCCAGGTGGCCATCCACAACCATGGTCCCGGAGATGAGCTTTATCCGACTCCGGAGAGTGTTTATGAAAAAATAATAGACCTAGACTTGAGGATTGGACTCTGTCTGGATATTGGCCATACTCAGCGTTCAGGAATTAATCCGTCCGATTCCGCCTTGAAATTTGCCCACCGTCTGCTCGATGTCCATTTTAAAGATGTGACAGCTTCGACTAAAGAGGGGAGGACTGTGGAGGTCGGCAGGGGAGTCATCGACATTCCCCAATTCCTAAGGACACTGCTCAAGATTAATTATTCGGGAATCGCCTCCCTTGAATATGAAAAAGATGGCAAGGATCCTCTGCCCGGAGCCGCGGAGTCGGTCGGTTACGTAAAGGGTGTGCTTTCTGCGCTGCAGAGAGATTATGGCAATTGAAACTCGAGCTTTTGCCAGAGCCGGACTTCTGGGTAATCCCTCGGATGGGTACTTCGGCAAAATCATTGCCCTTACGGTTAAAAATTTTTCTGCTCATGTGTTCCTCGAGGAATCATCCGAGCTGAAAATATTGCCTTCTTCTCAAGAAAAAAATGTTTATAAAAATATAGATGATTATGTAAAAATAACACAACTATTTGGATATTACGGAGGGACCCGCCTTTTAAAAGCGGCCATTAAAAAGTTTTATGACTACTGCAGGGTTCATAGTATCGAATTGGAATCTAAGAATTTTTCCATTCGCTTTGAAACCACCATACCGCGTCAGCTTGGTTTAGGTGGATCGAGCGCGATCATCACGGCTGCCTTGCGGGCTTTAATGAAATTCTATGATGTGGATATTCCAGAGGACATTCAACCCTCTCTCATCCTCGATGCCGAGCGGAAAGAGCTGGACATCAATGCCGGGTATATGGACCGTGTCGTTCAAGTGCATGAGGGATGTGT
>CAZEWV010000401.1:0-2969 GCA_964516025.1 uncultured Eubacteriales bacterium | reverse complement strand
TTGCTGAGCTCAACAAAAAGAATCTCAGTGGCTGGCTGCATACTTTTGCAGATATCAATTTCTTGTATTTTTGTGTTTACCTGTTTCTGGTGTGCATTGCGCTAATGATCAGTTTCAGTATGTTCAGCCGAGCTCCATCCTATGAAAAAATCGCGGGTCTCACTTATGGGACCACAGTGGCAGAGGATAAAAAAGCATCCCATGATAGCTGGAGCAGAGGAGATCTGGTGCTGTCTTTTGTTGTTCTCTCCATTATCGCCATAATCCTGATTTGCTTTTCGCCTCTTGTGATTGCCAGATAAAATGAAAACATATTCTCTGGGATTAGATTTTGGGACCAACTCCTGCCGGTCTTTAATTGTAGATTTGGATAATGGTCAGGAATTGGCCAGCCAGGTCGTTCCGTATCCTTCATGGCAGGATGGCGTTTTTCTGGATTCCAAGGATCCCAATGTCGCCAGACAGGAAGCAGAAGATTATCTTTTTAGTATGCGAGAGAGTGTCCGAGGTGCAATCGATCGGGCCAATGATGACGATTCGAGTTTTGATCGAACACGAATCATAGGCATTGGCATCGATGCCACCGGAAGCAGTCCCATGCCGGTCAATGAAGAAGGCCTGCCTTTGTCTCAAACCCCAGAGTTTAAGGGCAATCCGGATGCAATGGTCTGGCTATGGAAAGATCATTCCAGCTTTGCCGAGGCAGCCCAAATTACAGAGCTGGCCGAAAAAGAAAGGCCTCGATATTTGGCCAAAATAGGAGGAATCTATTCATCAGAGTGGTTCTGGAGCAAAATCCTGCACTGCAAAAACGTATCTCCCGAAGTTTTTAAGGCTGCACACAGTTTTGTCGAAATTTGTGATTATATCCCTGCCGTCCTTGCCGGCAATACAAAACCGGACTCTATCGTCCGCAGTATCTGTGCGGCCGGACACAAGGCCCTATATAGCGAAACGTGGGGAGGGCTGCCCGATAAAGAATTTTTGTCCGACCTCAATTCCGATCTCGGAGGACTCAGTGACAGGCTCTATACAAAAGCGGTGTCTTCTGATCAGTTAGCTGGATGTCTTTGCAGAGAATGGGGCGAGGAACTGGGTTTGAATCCGGGAATTGCCATTGCTGTTGGAGCCTTCGATGCCCATATGGGTGCTGTCGGAGCAGGCGTGAAAGAGGGGACACTCGTAAAAATTCTGGGGACAAGCACATGCGACATAATGGTTTTTCCCAGAAATAAGAAATTGGCCGACATTCCCGGAGTTTGTGGTATTGTGGATGGTTCCGTCCTTCCTGGTTTTTTTGGGATTGAAGCCGGCCAGTCGGCCGTCGGCGATATTTTCTTTTGGTTTGTCCATCACCTTGTTCCGGACTCTTACGGGCGAACTGTTGAAAACAAATTTAAAAATCTTGAAAAAGAAGCGTCCCTGCAGAAACCAGGAGAACACGGACTTTTGGCTCTGGATTGGAATAACGGCAATCGAACCATTCTTGTTGATGTCCGTCTCAGCGGTCTCATCTTGGGACAAACCCTTCATACCTCGGCGCATGAAATTTACCGTGCATTGATTGAGGCCACTGCATTTGGTGCGCTCACTATAATCAACAGAATTGAAGAATATGGAGTGGCCGTCAATGAGATCATCAACTGCGGCGGATTGGCAGCCAAGAATCCTTTCCTTTTGCAGATTTATGCCGATATCACAGGAAGGCCCATGAAGGTTTCTCAAAGCGATCAGACCTGTGCATTGGGTGCGGCTATTTTTGGTGCTGTTGCAGCCGGACCTGAGCAGGGAGGATTTAAAACTGTCGAAGAGGCTCAGAAGGCCATGACAGGGATTAGAGAGGTTTACCAGCCGGACAAAAACAATCACTTTGTTTACAAGGACATATTTAAGCTCTACCGCCAGCTTCATGATGCATTTGGAACATCTTCCTGGTCAGGTTCACTATCTTTTGTGATGAAGGATCTTATTGCCTTGAGAGAGACGCAGAGACAGGAGGATTAATGCTCGAAGAACTCAAACATGAAGTATGGAAGGCTAACCAGGGGCTTGAAAAATACAAGCTGGTGTCTTTGACTTGGGGGAATATAAGCGGCCTGAGTAAGGATAGAGATTTTCTTGTCATAAAACCCAGTGGTGTCAGCTATAATGAATTGAAATCCGACGATCTGGTTGTTGTTGATATGGATGGACAAAAAGTCGAAGGTCGACTTTCTCCTTCTTCTGATACACCGATCCATCTGGAAATATACAAAGCTTTTGATGGCCTTTTCGGAATTGCACATACACACAGTGTCTATGCCACCATGTTTGCTCAAGCCAACCAGAGCATTCCATGTCTAGGGACTACACATGCCGACCATTTTTACGGTGATATCCCTGTCACACGAATGATAACGGAAGAAGAGGTCGTTTCAGGCTATGAGGTAAATACAGGAAAAGTGATTGTCGAACGGTTTGAACAGCTCGATCCTTTGAAAATGCCTGCTGTCCTCGTTGTCGGCCATGGAGCATTCACCTGGGGACAAAGTCCTGATGAAGCGCTGTTCAACAGTGTTGCCCTGGAGGATGTGGCCAAGATGGCTTTTGGGACATTTCTTCTTCGGCCAGATGGAATTCCCTTCCCGGATTACCTTCTTTACAAGCATTTTTTGAGGAAACATGGAACGGACGCCTACTATGATCAAAAAAAAACGGGAGATAAACAATGAACAATATTCCCAAAGTCGATCTAGGGATTGTTGCGGTCAGCCGGGATTGCTTCCCTGTTGAACTGTCCAGAAACAGAAGAGATCAAGTCATCCGGGAATGCGGGAAAAGGAAGATTGCCCTCTCACTTATCGATACGGTTGTCGAAAACGAAAAAGATGCCATAAAAGTCTTGGGAGAGCTTTCTGAGAAAAGTGTTAATGCACTTGTTATCTACCTTGGAAATTTCGGTCCGGAGGGACCAACCACATGGCTGGCCC
>CAZEWV010000400.1:0-2976 GCA_964516025.1 uncultured Eubacteriales bacterium | reverse complement strand
TTACCCCAAGGGGGCGAGCCGATCTTACCACAGCTGCTTCGTCATGACCTATTTGTTGCGAGGAGCAAAGCGACGTGGCAATCTCATCTCTCTGCTGAAGCACGATGAGGTCACCGCACTCTCTGCGATCGTTCGTGATGAACTTCATGGGCCGATGCCTCGCATCTGCAGCAACCTCGACCCGTGAATAATCCAGTTTAAGATTTTCTGATTTTTCCGGCCTTTTTGAGCTTTGAAGGGTAGGCGTTTAAATCGAGAGACAGAGTAAATTCTCCTTCATTTTTGAATTTCTCCAAAGCCAGGCCTGCGATCATTGCGGCGTTATCCGTACAAAATTGGGGAGAGGGGATGAAGCCAGCAAGGTTTTTTTTCTCTGCCAGGTGTTGGAAGTCATATCTTAGTACAGAATTCCTGGCTACACCACCACAGAGAATTAATGACTTAGGAGCCTGTGTTTTTATGATCTCATCGAGTGGGGCAAGAAGAGCGTTTACTATGGCTTTTTGAAAACTCGCCAAAAAATCATCAAGCTGAGGATGTTCTAAAGTGATCGTTTTGTCCTTAATCGTTCTCAAAGCCGCAGTTTTCAAACCGCTGAAGCTGTAGCCCAGAATTTTGTCTGTCATGCGGGGTAAAGAGAAGTGATACTTTTGTGGATTCCCTTTAGCGGCCATCCTGTCGATAATAGCCCCCCCAGGATAACCCAATCCAAGATATTTGGCGATTTTGTCCAGAGCCTCCCCTGCGGCATCATCTCTTGTCTTTGCAAGCCGTTCAAAGGAGAGCTTATTCCTCAACAGGTAGAGAGACGTGTGTCCCCCGGAAACAAGAAGCGCAACGGCAGGAAAGGGAATTGTTTTATTTTCGAGAAAGACGGCATGGATGTGGGATTCCAAATGGTCGACAGGGATCAGAGGTTTTTGAAAATAATAAGCGAGGCCCTTGGCAAACGAGACGCCGATAAGAAGAGATCCGATTAATCCTGGCCCCTGAGTTACGGCAAAAGCATCAATCTGTGGAAGCTTCACTCCGGCTTTTTCCAGACTTTCTCCCACAACATATTCAATGGCTGTGATGTGCTGTCGCGAAGCCAACTCGGGAACCACCCCGCCAAAAGGGGCATGGACATCATCCTGAGACAGGACGATGTTGCTCAGAACGGAATTGTCGTCATTTAAGACGGCTGCAGCCGTTTCGTCACACGAGGTTTCGATTCCAAGAATATACATTGTTTAGTCGTTATCTATGAGCTTGTTTTTAAGCGAGAAAGACTTTCGTCGAATGGAGGGCGGGCAATTCCGGCTTCTGTAATGATGGCCGAAATGTATCTGGCCGGGGTAACATCAAAGGCCGGATTGCGCACATCAATTTGAGGGAGAGTGATCAAGCGGCCGTCGATCTCTCGGACTTCCTGAGGATCCCTTTCCTCAATTGGGATTTGAGATCCATCAGAGATATCAAAATCAACCGTGCTCAGGGGAGCAGCCACATAAAAGGGAAGACCGTGTTCCTTCGCAAGAACAGCGGTGGTGTAGGTCCCGATTTTGTTGGCTGTGTCTCCGTTAAGGGCGATACGATCAGCGCCGGTAATCACCAGAGAAATCTCTCTTTTCTGCATGAGAGAACCGGCCATATTGTCTGCGATCAAAACTACAGGGATGTTGTCCTTTTCCAGTTCCCAACAAGTCAGCCGGGCTCCCTGCAGGATAGGTCGGGTTTCGTCGGCATAGACTCTTAGAGATTTCCCTTCTTTGAAGGCGGCACGGATGACACCGAGAGCGGTTCCATAACCTGCCGTAGCCAATGCACCGGCATTGCAGTGAGTGAGAATGGAATTGCCATCCCCTATGAGCTCTCTGCCCCAAGCCCCCATCTTTTTGTTTGTTTCAAGATCCTCTTTTTCGATATTCAGGGCTTCTTTCACCAAGACTTGCTGTAAAGAGGGAAGCTCTAGCTTGTTGTTTTCCAGGAAAACACGCCGCATCCTCTCCAAGGCCCAGAATAGATTTCGGGCCGTTGGGCGAGTTTTTTCTAAACGTGAATAAATCCGGTCGAACTCCTCATGCAAAGAGGACTGGGATTTTATCTGTTGAACGCCCAAAGCGACTCCAAAAGCCGCGGCAACACCGATGGCAGGAGCTCCCCGAATAATCATTTTCTCTATGGCCTGGGCCACCTCGTTATAATCTGTGCATTCGACATAAACTTCTTCCAGTGGAAGTTTCCTTTGGTCGATCATAATGACCTTATTGTCTTCCCATTTTATTGTTGGCAGCATGATATCCTCTTTACAAAAATACTTTGTATGGAATCCATAGTCAATCTGATTCATTCATAAAAACTGCCGACACCTTCATTTATCTTCAATGATATCAAATTGATAGCATGATTCTTAGCATATCCGTGAACATTACTTTATTTGTTGTCCAGTCAAATAAAATGTCGGCATTTTTTACCCTAAGGGGGCGAACCGATCTTACCACATCTGCTTCGTTACTGCCCATTTGTTGCGAGGAGCAAAGCGACGTGGCAATCTCATGTCTCTGCTGAAGCACGATGAGGTCACCACACTCTCTGCGATCGTTCGTGATGAACTTCATGGGCCGATGCCTCGCATCTGCGGCAACCTCGGCCCGTGAATAATCCAGGTGGTCATAAGGGGTCAAGGGGTCAATAACCCCCAATTGTCATCGCGAGGCCTGTAAAGGCCGTGGCGATCTAATGAATGAAAGGATGAGATTGCTTCGCCTGTTGCGAACGACCGAAGGGAGTGTGGCAATCTTCTTTGCACTCGCAATGACGGAGAGAGAAGGCAATGGGTTCAGTATCCTTGAATCCTTTGCATTAACCGCATCAACTAATCGGGAGAAGAATCTATATTTCTAATATTTCTTTTTCTTTGGCTTTGGCGAGTTCTTCTGTTTTCTTTGAGTATTCGTTGGTGATTTCCTGAAGTTTGTCATATCCCCAAAATTT
>CAZEWV010000399.1:0-2993 GCA_964516025.1 uncultured Eubacteriales bacterium | reverse complement strand
AACTCATGTCTCCTTTAAATATGTTGACAAGCTGAGGAAGTTCATCCATGGCCGTTTTTCTCATATATTTTCCTGTTTTGGTCACTCTAGGATCATTCTCTGTCGCCTGAATGGGCACATTTTCTTTTTCGGCATCGAAGATCATAGAGCGAAATTTATAGGCTCTAAAGATTTGTCCAAATCTCCCCATCCGTTCCTGTGTATAAAAGACAGGGCCTCTGTCTTCTAGCCAGATGAGAAGGGCGAACAGAATCCACAACGGAGATGAAAGTACAATTCCAAGAAATGAAAGAAAAATATCAAAAGGCCTCTTGAGAAAATTAGCCCTTTTAAGTAAGACTACTAAGTTTTTCATCGAATTCATTTCTCTTGGCTTTCACAGCCATCAGCCCTAAGGCAAAAAATGCACCGGTTGAATTGATGACACTGTCTATTATCGAACCGTTGCGGGTTGGAACAAACGTCTGCAGGAATTCATCCAGAAATCCATAACCGATTGCAATAATGCCAGAATAGACAGCCCATCTTATATCCCATTTCATGGAACTTTTTCCCCTGAAAGCACGAAACAAAAGAAAGGTCAAAATCGCATATTCAACAAAATGGATTGATTTTCTTATGATGATATAGGGGACTTTTATGGCAGCAGCACTGACATCAGGAGAAAACATTTGAAACACATGGAGAAGAGCCCCATAAATGGCTGTACTTCCAAGGAATCTGTTGAGCACTGGAAAAAAGAAAATCATCCATAAAATCGGGGGAAGCCAGTACTTCACAAATCGGTTTAATTTCATTTTTATCTTGCTATCTCTCTGTCAATTTGTCCTCTAAAATCGCCCGGACATCCTCTTTTTCCTTTGTGGCATAATACCAATCGATCGTCTTGTGAAGACCATCCATAAACTTGACGGAAGGCTCCCAATCTAACAGTTTTTTTGCCAAAGAGTTATCGGCCACTCGGTTTAGAGGACCCACCGGCATATCCAAAAGAAATTTGATCTCGGCCTCCTGGTTGGTGTAGCGAAGCGTTTCTTTCACCGCATCTATCACCCGGATCCTTTCCTTCGTTCCCAGGTTCACGGCCGTACCATTTTCGATTTTTTCGGCAGCAAGAATAGTGCCGGAGACAATATCATCGATATAGGTCCAATTCCTGATCTGAGTTCCATCTCCCCAGACTTCAAAGGGATCCTGTTTAATAAAAGATCTGGCAATCATGGCAATAACAGCATGATTTTCAACGCCCCTCGGCCCATAGACGGTAAAATACCGGCAGGACGCTGTCTTGATGCCATACTCCTTAAAATATGCTTGGAGAGTCAGCTCAGCCATAAGTTTTGCCCAGCCATATAAATTGTCGGCATCATAAGGTGGAGTCACAACATCTTCTGTCAAAAATAGTTCTTGATTGACATCACTTTGAAGGAAATTGGGGTAAACACAACCAGAAGATGCAAAGACAATCTTTTCCACTCCAGCCTTGTAGGCCTCAAAAAACACCAACCCATCTAGATAGAGATTTGTCGCAGGACCCGCTTGATGTAAATCCACATAGCCTCTTCCCCCATGATCCGCAGCAAGATGAAAAACGACCTGGATATCCGCCATAACTTTCCTTGAGACACCGGGTTCTCTTAGATCAGCATGAACGAAATCGATTTTTCCCGAATCGACATGATCTTTAATATTTTCAAGAGTTCCACTGCTCAGATCATCCACGACACGAACACTCGCTCCTTTACCTAGTAGAGAATCGACGAGGTTTGATCCGATAAATGAGGCTCCTCCTGTAACTAGTACATTAATTCCTGTCCAGTTCATTTTACTCCTCCTTTAGAAAACTCAATGAAATTTTACTCTTATTTATAAACTTTGATCGGATTTAACTTTATGAGATCCTCTCTTTTTCTATTCGTATTGCAACGTACCGGCCAACATAACACATCAAAAAAGAAAAGGTTCTCTCCAAAAACGCAAAAACCGGAAGAGTAAATTTCAGCAAGTGAATCTTTCTCAGAAATTTCATTTCTGTTTGAGTTAATATCCTGAGGCATGAAATCTTGGCCGATTTAAACTCTTTAGTAAGATGGAATGGATTAAAAGTGTAAGAGTAGAGCTGCGGCAAATTTTGATTGTTTTCATTAGCGGCTGGTTTGCTCGATTTGGAAATTTGACTTATGAGATTCAAAAGATTAGTCAGCTGTTTTCCAATATTGCTGAACAATGACAAAAGATTATAATTTGAAGAATAAAAAATAAGCATGTTTTTATTGACTTTTGTCACTCGATAGAGCTCGCCTAATGCAACGGATTGAAGTTTTTTGGCGACATGATAAAGACAATGAGAGACCAAAATTCCATCGAAAGATTCATCCATAAAGGGGAGCTCTGCCAGGTCGGCTTTGATATAGAGACCCTTATCTCCTAGAATACCTCTCGCTTCCATTAACCCAGTCATCGAAATATCCACACATACATGTTTCTTATAATTTTTTGAAAAATTAAAACGTGGCAAAGCACCACACCCGGCATCGAGAAAAAATTGACCTCCATTTTTAAAATATTTATGATAGCGTTCCTCGTTACATTTAATGTAGTCTTGTGTCGTTTTATCAGTTTCAACAAATAACAATTGATCGTGATATTGACAGTAAGATAAATCTTTCTTCCAACCGAAAGTGTCATAGAAGACTTTCACTGTCTCCAGCGCTTTTTTTGATCCCATTTTCAGTTTTGAACGTCCTTATAAGCTAACTATGCTTTTTTCATACAATTGCAGCACTTTTTCTTTTGAATAGTTCTCGATACAGTATTTTCTCGCATTATGGCCGAATCTTTTGCAATTTTCTTTCGAGTTCTTCATTTCCAGAATATTCTCTGCAATCTTTCCTGGATCTTCAGGTTCTACACTCAAGCCGCAGTTAGCATCACTGACGATTCTGGCTACTTCAGACGTATTGTCAGTCAATCCAAGAATAGGCCTCCCCGCG
>CAZEWV010000398.1:0-3001 GCA_964516025.1 uncultured Eubacteriales bacterium | reverse complement strand
CCCAGACAGAGGAGTGACCGCCCATACCAGTGCCCCACAAGAAACATGGGAAACAGATAGCCTGCAGCAATGGCGATCATTCCGAGGACAACATTCAACACAGAACGGGATACTTTTTCAGCATTATTGTCACGTTCGAAGGCCGTCAGCCCGGAATCCTCACGAACGGGTTTCCACCGGCCAAAGGGACGGATGGATAGATAAAATTCTTTTAACAGTTTTTTATCAACAGGCCGGGTGACCAGGGAACCGATTACGCTCAACAGAAGTGAGGCTGTAACAATCAGTGGGAAAATAACATAGTCCGGAACCGTGTTGGTGAATAGGGAGACGAGAGAAAGAAGAATCCCTCCAAAAGTTCCCAGCGCATATCCCCATCCGTTCATTCTCCACCAGTACCAGCGCAAGACATTTGGGACTAAAACTCCTCCGCCCAGAGCCATCATCATCCAGCCCCAGATCTTTGCAATGGAACCGCTCTGAATTCCTATGAGAATCCCAAAAAGAACAAGCAGAACTGTGGCAAAATAGCTGAAATGCACGGCCTGCCGTTCTGTGGGCTGTTTCTTTTTAAAAGGCTGCCAGAGATCACGGACGATAAATGAAGCCCCACTATTCACGGTTGAGCTGAATGTGGACATAAAAGCAGCCAGCAGACCGGCTACAACAATTCCCCTTACTCCAACAGGCAAAAAATCTTTCAACACCAAGGGCATAATTTTTTCAGAATCAGTCACTCCGGTAACTCCCGTCAATGCCAACATCACAATCCCCATCACAAGAGCCCATCGTACTATCAAAAACACACTCCAGGCCGCTCCGAGTTTTGCGGCATCACGTTCGTTCCGTGCCGCAAGGAAGCGTTGAAAATCATACATCTGTGCCGGTCCCCCGGCATTCATCAGAAATCCTTTAACAATCCAGACAATGACGAGAGCTCCAAAAAATTCAAACTGAGCGTTGTCAGTACCGCTCAACTCCGGCAGTTTCCATGGAATTCGCAAAGAAGTGAAGTTGTCGGGAATTTTAGATAGGCTTTCAGGGGTCAGCTTTAACCAGGCGATAAAAGCGATGATAAGGCTGCCAACCGTTAGGACAACCGTCTGTATCACGTCTGTGACAACCACACTGAACAAACCGCCTAGGACAACATATAGGGTGGTCACCACAAAAATCAAAACAGCCAGCAAGTTTGGTTCAAGAGGGATATAAACAGAGGCAAACTTGCCGATCCCCTGGAACGCATATCCGACAAAACTGGCCAGAGTGAGAACAGCCATCGATGCATAGGCCGTCCTTGCCAACCGGCCGGCCGAATCGTCACCAAAACGGGTCTTCATCCATTCTGCCGCGGTCAAAACTTTTGATCGGCGAACCCACTTGCCCATATAGGATAAAAAAAAGGCCCCCATTAAAAAACCCCACATCCAATGATGCCACATGGATTTCATGCCAAGGACAAACAGAATGGAGACGATCCACATTGTACCCGTGATGTCAAAATTGGACACCGACCCCGACATGGCCAGAGCCAGCCATGGAAGCTTTTTTCCTCCCAAAAAATACGACTCTAAACTCTTAGAAGCGCGCTTTCTATAAAAGAATCCCAGTCCGATAACGGATAGAAAGTAGATAATAACAATAGCACTGTCGATTCCATTCATGTTTTTTTCTCTGGTTTACACTGAGACGGTGACGGACTCAAACATCGCGACAACATTGTCTATTGGTACATCAGCCATGATGTTGTGCACTTGCTGAAAAACAAATCCTCCATCTGCACCCAAGATCTCGATCTGTTCTTGCACATGCTTTTGAATGTCTTCCTGCGTCGAAGAGGGCAGCATAAATCTCGTGTCACAGCCCCCTCCCCAGAAAGTAAGCTTTTTTCCAAATTGAGATTTCAACCAGGCAGGATCCATGCCGGGACAGGAAATCTGGACAGGATTGATGGCATCCAAACCCGCATCTATTAGATCAGGCATAATGGAAGACACATCTCCACAGCAGTGCAGCATTACTTTTATATCGGCCAGTTTTTTGGCCCGATTCCAGAGCTGTCTATGGAATGGTTTGAAATACCTGCGGTACATTTCCGGAGAAATCAGGAGGCCGTTTTGTCCGCCAAGATCATCTCCAAAAACAATGATATCGATAAATTCACCTACAGCATCCAGCCATTTTTCGAGATTTTTCAGATGGAGAGCACAGAGTTTTTCGGATAATCTCAAGACATCCTCAGGAAATAGTTTCAATGCCTTAAAGTAATAGTCCATCCCGTACAACCATTGAGGAAGCTCAAACATATTCCCGCCAAAGAGACCCACTATAGCTCTCTCTGTTGAATGCCTGAGAACTTTCGCCTTGTCCTTCATATCGGCAAGCCCTGACGGATTAAAGGGAAGATGGCCACCGGGGGACGGAACACCGGTCCAAAGAGTTCGATTTAAAATATATTCAAGATCACTAAAATCGTCATCCGCAATGTGTCTCTCTTTAAGAGGAAAATATGTCTGTTCAAAATAAAGCCACCCCTGTTTCTGAACTCCCAGTTCGAGACCGTCCTCAGTAAACACATACCAGTTATTGTCTCTCTTCTCGAGATGAATATAGTGAGGAATCTGACAAGGACTGCCATCAGGAAGGACCCAATCCTTCCAGTCCCCCGGCTCAAGCAAAAAGCCCCGTCCCATCTCAATCGTGTCCACCGAGAATCGATCCAACACATCATCATCCACAACAGCGAGCTGCTGGACCATGTCGTAAACGCGCACCGGTTTTGGTTCCAATCCGAGATGTGCCCGTAGTTTGGGATAGGCAAGTGCGGCGATTCCAGAGGAGCGATGAGAAGAAAAATCGATGGGAATGCGGTCAGGCCGGCGATGGTCTATAGCCGCAAGAACTCTTTCTCGTGAAGTCATTTTAAATGGAGATGGCGGAGAGGGTGGGATTCGAACCCACGGTACGGGTAAACGCACACACGCTTTCCAAGCGTGCTCCT
>CAZEWV010000397.1:0-3011 GCA_964516025.1 uncultured Eubacteriales bacterium | reverse complement strand
ATCCGTTTATCGTACAAAACTTACTTCACTCCCCTTAAAAAGTCAAGCTCAAGAGTTTGGGGCCTGGCTTTGATTATATGAATTATTTTTCAAAATTAGCGTTTTAGTGTGAATTTTATGAGTTTTGTACGTCTTTCTTATAAGGAGAATTAAAATGGCAAGACCACATCGAATTGAGTTTCCAGGTGCTTTTTACCATGTCTATGCTCGGGGGAACAATAAACAGAAAATCTTTCATGACCAACAAGATTACATAGTGTATCTGGATCGCATTGAACGATACCACAATCGATATAAATTTATTCTTTATGCGTACTCTCTCATGTCCAATCATGTCCATCTTGCGATTGAGACATGCGAGATTCCTCTATCAAAAATTATGCAGGGAATTCAGCAGAGCTATGCTCAATATGTAAAAAAAAAGTATCGAACAGTTGGACGTCTCTTTCAGGGTCCGTACGGAGCGATTCTTTAT
Source organism: uncultured Eubacteriales bacterium (assembly GCA_964516025.1). Lineage (GTDB taxonomy): Bacteria > Acidobacteriota > Aminicenantia > Aminicenantales > Aminicenantaceae > JAUWVG01. Next base: position 2,536 of record CAZEWV010000397.1, on the reverse strand, counting down.
GAAAAGGAAGAATCCGCTTTAAATCTTGTTCGATACATTCATTTAAATCCGGTTGAAGCGTGTTTGGTTGAGAATCCTAAGCACTATCTCTGGTGTAGTCATAGGGCCTATCTGAATCTTTCAGCTTGTTCTTTCCTCGATAAAAAATCTATCTTAGAGATGTTCCCATGTGATGAAACCAAAGCCATACAAATGTTTAATGAGTTCGTACTAAAAGGACCAAAAAGTTTTGAGGAGTTTAATTTTGATGATGTCAAGGATAGGCAGATTATTGGGAGAAAACTATTCAGAGAGAAGGTAAAGTCTAAAATTGAAAATTGCTCAGATGATCACGAAATTGATTTAAATAATGATTTCACTGCATTCAGAAAAAAAACTCTCTCTGAAATATTGAAAATCGTTTCAAAACAAACTAAAGTGTCTGCTGATAGTATTTCGAGTAAAAGTCGAATACGAACTATTACTAAGCCAAGGAGAATATTTGTTTTCATTTCAGCAAAATATGCCGGTTATGGGACAGTGGAAATTGCAAGATATTTAAAATTGGATGCATCTTCAATCTCAAACATGATTAACAAGACGGAGCACGAATTATTGCAGGATCCTTTGCTAGCTAAAAGGATAAGAAAAATAATTCATATAATCAAAGCCAGGCCCCGATCATGAAGATTAGGAATTTTTCGATTATTGCGCATATAGATCATGGGAAGTCTACTCTGGCCGATCGTCTGTTAGAAATAACCGGGGCGCTTCCCCCGCGCGAGTTAAAAGAACAGGTTTTAGACACCATGGAACTCGAACGAGAGAGAGGCATCACGATCAAAGCCCAAACGGCTCGCCTCCTCTACAAGAGCAAATCCCGGGGCGAATTTTCCCTCAACCTGATCGATACTCCCGGGCATGTGGATTTTTCCTACGAAGTGTCACGTAGTCTGGCAGCCTGTGAGGGGGCGCTCTTGATCATCGATGCTTCCCAGGGTGTCGAAGCTCAAACTCTTGCCAACACCTACTTGGCCCTTCAAAATGATCTAACTCTCATTCCCATTATCAACAAAATTGACCTGTCTCAATCCAATCCCGAGCTGGCGCTTGAACAACTTGAAAATATTATCGGCATAAACAGGGATGAAGCACTTCTTGTGAGTGCCAAAAAAGGCACTGGTGTGGAGGCTGTACTGGAAAGCATCATAGACCGGATTCCACCTCCGAAACAGAATATCCAAGCTCCGTTCAAGGCCCTTGTTATCGATTCTTGGTTTGATTCCTACCGCGGAGTGATCATACTCATACGGGTGTTTGAGGGCCAGGTCCACATAGGGGATCAAATTGAGCTGATGTCCAAAAAGATTTCCTATGAAGTCGAAGAGCTGGGATACTTGACTCCCAAAATGAAGCAGACAGACTGCTTCTTTGCCGGTGAAGTCGGTTATATTATTGCCGGCATCAAAGATCTCAGCCATGCCCGGGTTGGGGAAACTCTTACGGATAAAAAAAGACCGACCGACCTGCCCCTCGAAGGTTTCAAAGAGGCCAAACCCATGGTCTTTGCCGGTATGTTTCCCGCCGGAGAGACCAGTATCGAAAATTTGAGAAAAGCCATAGAGAAGTTGAGACTCAATGATTTTTCTTTTCACTATGAGCCTGAAAATTCTCCCTCCCTTGGGATCGGCTACCGATGCGGATTCCTTGGCCTCCTCCACAGAGAAATTATCCAGGAAAGGCTGGAGCGGGAATTTGATCTCAATCTTGTTACAACCGCTCCCAGCGTCGCCTTCCGTATCACTAAATTAGACAGAAAGGTCATAGAAATCCACAACCCATCCCAACTTCCCCCACCTCATGAAATCCAGAAGATCGAAGAGCCTGTTATCGAAGCCCTATTTCTCACTCCCGACCGCCATCTCGGGGCTGTTCTCAAACTGCTCGACGACCGCCGTGGAGAGCAGAAAAAAATGGAATATATAAGCTCTCAGCGTATCTTTCTCACCTACATCCTTCCCCTGAACGAGATTGTCTTTGACTTTTACAATCAGCTCAAATCCGTCTCTCAAGGCTATGCCTCCATGGACTATGAATTTTCCGGTTACAGAGAAGCTGAACTTGTGAGGCTTGATATTCTGATCAATCGAGAATCCGTCGATGCTCTCTCCCTCATTGTCCATAAAAGCCGAGCCTATCGAATGGGGCGCAAACTCGTCAAAAAAATGAAGGACGTGATTCCACGCCAGCAGTTTGAAATATCCCTCCAGGCAGCAGTGGGAAAAAGAGTAATTGCTAGGGAGTCCATTGCACCTTACAGAAAAGATGTCCTTGCTAAACTTTACGGAGGAGACTATACGCGAAAAATGAAACTTCTGGAAAAACAGAAGGGGGGCAAGAAACGCATGAAAGTAGTCGGCCGTGTGGAAATCCCACAGGAGGCCTTCCTGGCCATTCTGGAAGTAAAATGATTTAAGCCCATCAAAAACTAACCTGGCTAATTCAGATTGACTATGGATTCCATACAAAGTATTTTTGTAAAGAGGATATCATGCTG
>CAZEWV010000396.1:0-3026 GCA_964516025.1 uncultured Eubacteriales bacterium | reverse complement strand
AGTAATCAGGATTTTGCTTTCGCCATCTTTTCTGGCAATCCCGCTGGTTAGCCTGGTAGTCAGGATCTTTCGCCATCTTTTCTCTCTGCCACAGCCGTCGCCTTACTCTCTGGCATTCCTTTCTGTTACAATATCGCTGGTCTTTTACACGGGGATTCGGGAGAAAATGCCGCCTGCAGCAGGGATTGGCACATCGGATCATATTGTTCATGGTCTCCCTCCACGAGAAACCATAAACTTATTCTCACTGTTACTACAATGCCAATACCTGTTGGGGGGTCAAAAATGGTGAGCAGTTTATAGGTGGGTCACTTTTTATGAGTATGGATGGGTCAATTCAGATTAGCGTTAAAGACTTACCCGATTATTCGGGTCCTTCAGAAAAGTTGTTAAGTCGCGAATAAAGTATTATAATTACGTGCGTAAATATTCGGTGCTTGACTACAAGTCACCAATGAAATATTTAAAAGAAAAGGGCAAATGATCCGACTGGATGCTAAAGAAATTAGCCTCTAAAGTGGTGTCAAAAACGGGGAACAATTTCGTTTGGCATCAAACGAAAAAAATGAAACTATTCAATGCAGGTACAAAATGCACTTTTAAGAAGCTAATTTTATCCAGACAATGGGGAGACCTCCATATGGGCTTAACCTCAAAGACAAGGGGAGAAATAATTGGCTGTGCTGATACCCACTGTATTTACCCTCTGGACTTGAAAAAGGACTTAAATGAAGATCGCATTTATTCTTGGGACTAGGCCAGAAATTATCAAGCTGTCTCCTATAATCAAGCAGTGCAAGAATCATGAGATTGAACAAATAGTCATCCATTCCGGGCAACATTACTCATATAAAATGGATGAAATTTTCTTTCATCAATTGAAACTGGATCCACCCAAATACAACATTGAATCGAGTCAATTGTTAAGCGAAGGAGTTTTAGAAAAGAAAACACTGAGGGAGTTCTTCGAAAAGCCCGATGGTTGCACTCATCACGGAAAACAGTTGGGATTAATGCTGGGGAAGATCGAAGAAATTCTTTTTAAAGAGAAGCCAGATTGTGTTCTTGTCCAAGGGGATACAAACACGACTCTAGCCGGGGCATTGGCGGCGGCCAAACTCCATATCCAAGTTGGTCACGTGGAAGCCGGGCTGCGAAGCTACGATATGAGCATGCCGGAGGAAATTAACAGAATTCTGGTCGATCGAATTTCTAACTTTTTGTTTTGCCCGACCGAGCTTCAGCAAAATATTCTGATGTCCGAGGGGATCGAGAAACATAAAATATTTGTCACAGGAAATACGATTGTGGATGTAATTTTCCAACACCAAAGATTCATCGAAAAAAATATAGGTTACGTCCTAAAAAATCATAAATTGAAACTTGAAGACTATTTTCTATTGACAATACACAGAGAAGAAAATGTGGATAATCCAGAAAACTTGAAAGCAATCGTTTCTGCTATCGATACAATCTCAAAAGAACTTAATGTTCCTGTGATCTTTCCCCTTCATCCTCGGACAGAATTGAAGATATCTGATATTGTCGATACCCAGGATATCACCATCCACTTTGTCAAGCCTTTAGGATTTTTTGAGTTTATTTCTCTTGAACAAAAGGCTAAAATAATTTTTACTGATTCTGGTGGTGTCCAAGAGGAAGCCTGTATACTTAAAACACCTTGTATCACTTTGAGATCAACAACAGAAAGGCCTGAAACCTTAGATATTAACGCGAATATTCTCAGCGGTTTGAATAAGACAGAAATCATGAATTGTGTCAAATATATGTTGGAGAAAGAGAAGGATTGGAAAAACCCATTTGGCCGAGGAGATGCAGCCAGGCAGATTCTTACTACGCTTGAAAAAGAATTAGTTGATAGCCTGTGACCCGTACTATTGAATGAGCATGTAATATTTCATGAAGAAAGTTAGCACAAATTTAACGTTGGGATTCTAGCTCTGTCTTGTATTACTCTTGAATTCTATATAGCGTTCTTACGGCTTTCATCCTTATATTGTTTCTCAAATACGGTTTTATCTTCTTTCCTTTTGGAAAAGGAGTCCTCCTGTTCACGCCGAGTTCCGGACGACCAAATTGAAAAAATGTTGACTTATCGCCACTGGTTCAGGGATCGTGTTCGCCCGATACGATGACACGGTTAGAGGATCTGGTCGTGGTCAGAGATGAGATAAGACTGCTTGGTGATAACTTCAAACTCACCCGATTCACTGCGTCTTAGAGTGTCTACCTCTTCTCTATTGTCCACAACGATTTTGTTGAACTTAAGTTCGTATTCTTTAATGGATTCGGCAGCACAGATGGATCCTATCAACTGATTGCCTTCAATTTTGATCCGGAAACTTATGGGAATTTCCAAATTATTCCGAAATCTCAGATCCTTATATCCATAGGCGGTTGTGGAATCTGCCCCCAAAGGTGTGTAGCGTGTTTCGTCGGTGTAGAGATCGATGGAATGGGGATGTCTTTCTATGATAAATAGCCCTGCCGTCAATGCGAGATGGTAAAGCAGTCCCGAGAGCTGGCATAATCCTCCGCCATAATCAAAATCCAATTGGTTTTTTATGATGTTGATACCGATTTTATATCCTCTTTTTTTTGAGGGATTGCCTATCGTGTGCCAGAAAGAAAAGATTTTTCTTGGGGAAATAGGCAGGTTCTGAAATTTTGACACGGCAAGAAGGAGATTATACTTTTTGTTTTCTGCCCAGTCACTGACATTAATCCTCTGTGGGATGGTTATCCTCTCAGGCCAGGATTCTCCATCTGACCGGTTTGAAGCGGAATCCTTCGGGAATTTAAAGCGTGTGCCCTTGATCAGGTCAGAGACATCGATCCAGAAGATCCGCAGAAACTTCCGCAGAGGAGAGGGGATTATAGCTTTAAGAAATTGTTTCATTTACTATCTATTTTGATGAGTTATGTTAGATGGGTTTTGTTTCTTTGTCAATTCAGCGAACTCGTAAGTAAGCATCTCCAAAACCGTGATGGCACTTAAGCTGCAT
>CAZEWV010000395.1:0-3029 GCA_964516025.1 uncultured Eubacteriales bacterium | reverse complement strand
ATTGCATATCCATATCAATCTTCTTATAATCTAAATATCCTATGTTTAAACCTTCACCCTCTCAGATAAATAGAGTGAACCAGGCACCTCATAATAAAGTCGTTCTGGCAAAGAACAGTGGATTTTGTTTTGGTGTCAAAAGAGCGATAGAACTGGCATTAAAAACAAAAGAAAAAGTCTATACATTGGGGCCACTTATTCATAATCCTCAAGTCATTGCCCAACTCGAGCAGGAAGGAATTGTGGCAGTCGATTCCATCGATGACATCGAGAAAGGAAAAATAATCATCCGGGCGCACGGTATTCCCAGGTCAGTGATCACAAGAGCAAAAAAAAAGGAGCTATTGGTTATAGATGCCACGTGCCCTTTTGTGCAGAATGTGCAGCAAATCGCAGAATCTTTAGATAAAGAAGGATATCAGGTAGTTATTATCGGTGAAGCGAATCATCCTGAGATCGTCGGGATTGCAGATCGAGTGAGAAATCCAATAATAATCGAAGATGTTTCTGATGTCTCTGGGATTGGCCAGTTCGAAAAAATTGGAGTTGTGGCTCAGACCACACTCTATGTGGAGAATTACAGAAAAACGATCCATGAGCTCAGGAAACACACAAAAAAATTAAAGGTTTTTAATACAATATGTAATGCCACAAAAAAAAATCAAAACGCAGCAAAAGGACTTGCAAAAAAAGTCAATTTGATGATTGTGGTCGGAGGGTTCAATAGTGGGAATACAAGACGATTGGCGAAGTTGTGTTCAGAAATCGTTGAAACCAAACACATAGAGATTGCAGATGAGCTCAAAAAAAAATGGTTTGAAAAAAGAAAGATCATTGGAGTAACCGGAGGAGCTTCAACTCCCGACTGGATTATTCATGAGGTCATAAAGCGCATCGAAAATGAATTTTGACAATACCTTACAGAAATACAAAGAGATCATCGACTCTGGATTAAAAACTCTCTTTGAAGAAAAAATTAACGAATCAAAAGATTTTATTCAGTCCAGCTATTTCTCCTTAAGAGAATTTGTGCTTAAAGGAGGGAAAAAACTCAGACCTGTCATGTCGATAATGGCGTTCAAAGCTTTGTGTGATCAAGATGAAGAAAAGATCTATCTGCCTGCCGTTGGTCTAGAATTGTTCCATAACTCTTCTTTGATCCATGATGACATCATGGATGAGGATGACGAAAGAAGAGGGATGCTCAGCATGCATAAAAATTTCGAATACCAATTCCTAAAAGAGTATGAGGAAAAAATATATGACGGTGGAATATTCCGTAAAACTTCCGAAAGATTTGGTGCGTCCATTGCTATTTTGCACGGAGATATTCTGTATGCCTTGTCTGTAAGTTGTTTCACGAACTCTTTGTTTGAAACAGATGAAATCAGCAGGGCTCTTGATGTTATCGGTCAAACGTACAGAGTGATCTGTGAGGGACAGATGTTGGATATTCTTTCAGAGCAGAAAAGAGATTTAACCGAGACTGACTATCTGGAGGTGATTAAAAAGAAGACGGCTCATCTCTTCATGGCCGCCATTCAGGTTGGTGCCATATTTGGCCGTACCACGACCCGGCAGTTTGATGCCTTTTCCGGATTTGCCATCAATATCGGACTGGCTTTTCAATTGCAGGATGATCTCATCGATATCAGCCCTGGACTAAAAGGGCATGCTTTCGGTTCCGATATAAAGAGAGGAAAATATACGCTGCTTATGATAAAAGCTTTTGAAAATGCGAATTCAAAACAAAAACACATTCTTCTTTCAGCACTCGGCAATGACCATGCAGCTCAAGAGACAATTCAAACGGCAATAGATGTTCTCCATACCACTGGAGCTGTGGATTATGTCAAAGAAAAGGCCAATCAAAAATTGAGAGAAGGGCAGTCCTATCTTGATAACACCGGATTATCGGAAGAAGGGCGTGAATTTTTCGATGGACTGGTTCATTATTTGGCACAGAGAAAAATCTGATGTCAATTGTTTATTGAAAGATAAGAATTTCCTTTTGGTGGTTGCTACAAATTTTTGACCATAGTCGATAATTTGCACCCACTCATACCCAGAAAGGAGCTTATCACAGTTGAAACGATTAGGGCAACGGCTGGAAAAGAGAAAATAAAAACCGAAATCTCAAAACCATATAGGTTAAAACAGACCCCGCCCTCGAATCAGTAAAAAACAGCCATGGAGTCCCTCAAAAATAATCCCTTCTCTCCTCGGCTGCCATCAAGAGTTCCTGCTGGACACTTTGAGGAGGGGGAGGCCGTTCAGCCATGAAGGTAAGTTTGAGGTGAGCGATAATCTTGTCCACAAATCTCTCTTCTTCCTCAATGATCAGTGGATGGGAGCGCGAGACTCCTGCCTTGTTTATCTTTCCCCTGTGGGCATTGGCATAAAGACCGTAGTAACGAATCATCACCTGGCCCTTATCGGGAATATGGGAGGTCACTCTGGCGATAAACTCCAGATAATCCATCCGCTCAAGCTCTGAGCTGTCTTTGCCATATTGATAGCAAACTTTACCTTTAGCCTTATCAATAGAGAGCCGCTTGAGCGAAAGCAGAGGTTTTATCATGTATTTGCCGACTCTTTCTGTTTCTTTTTTACTTCTGGCCCTCACTTTGCTATGGACATGGAAACCGGTATGTCTCCAGCGCAATATTTTCTGTATAAGTGTAAGGTTGATTAGCTGCTTGCGAAGAAGCAGAGAGAATACCTCCCGGGTAAAGATCTCTCGTAAAAGATCATCATTAAAACGGGAAACACTGTGGAAACGCCCCTCCCGGTCTGAACCGCCCTCGGAAACAAGAAAATGCAGGTGCGGGTGAAGATTTATCCGGCTTCCAAACGACTGTATCACGGCGATAATCCCGGGCAGAATACCACCTGGCGGTGGTGTACATCCAATACAAGTTCTTCCCGCATCCATTCGCCCCACTCTTCGCGTCTTTTGGCATGACATGACGGACAAAATCCCCGACCGTGACAAGAAAACATCAGCAACCTCTCCAGGCCACAATCTT
>CAZEWV010000394.1:0-3030 GCA_964516025.1 uncultured Eubacteriales bacterium | reverse complement strand
GTCGCTCCGGAATACGGCTGGAATGACTATGAGGGCATCGATGTGAAGGGAAAAACCGTCATCATTCAGGTGAATGATCCCGGATTTGTGACTCAAAATCCAGATCTTTTTAACGGCCAAGCCATGACCTATTACGGCAGATGGACCTACAAGTATGAAGAAGCCGCACGCCAAGGAGCTGCCGGTGCTTTTGTCATTCATGAAACTGAACCAGCCGCCTACGGATGGGATGTCGTGCACAATGGTTGGACCGGGCCTCAATTCCTAATGGAAAGCCCAGACAACAATATGTCTCGATGTGCCGTGGAGGGTTGGATCACTTTGCAGACGACTCAGGCAATTTTCAAACAAGCCGGACTCGATTTCAGCGTTTTGAAAACTGACGCAGCACAAAAAGGATTTTCTGCCATTAATATGGGACTCAAGGCAAACTTAATCCTATCCAACACCATTGAACATTCCCTCTCCCACAACGTGATCGCCCTTCTCCCGGGTTCCGAGCGGCCCGAGGAACTGATCATCTACATGGCTCACTGGGACCACTTTGCCCCGGATCCCAGCCTTGAGGACGACCAGATTTTTAACGGCGCTCTGGATAATGCAACCGGAACAGCCGCCCTGATCGAACTGGCCGAAGCATTCCTGAAGTTGGAAACACCTCCAGCCCGTTCGATCGCCTTTCTGGCCGTGACCGCAGAGGAACAGGGGCTCCTTGGCTCCAAATACTACGCAGACAATCCCATCTATCCTCTGACGAAAACCGTAGCCTCCATCAACATGGATTCCCTCAATATTTATGGAAGGATGAAAGACATCACGGTTATAGGTTTCGGGCAGTCCGAACTGGATGACTATGTCTTGAAGGAGGCGGCCGCACAGAACCGGACGGTCATGCCGGATCCCAAACCGGAACGAGGATCATTCTACCGCTCCGATCACTTCCCCTTTGCCAAACAGGGAGTGCCCGCTCTCTACACCAGTATGGGGATCGATCATGTGGAGCACGGGAAAGAGTGGACTCTAGCCAAAAGGGACGATTACATCCAGAACAATTACCATCAACCTTCAGATGAATATGATCCGAACTGGGATCTCAGCGGGGGAATTGAAGATTTGCACTTGCTTTTTAAGATCGGACACAGGCTGAGCATGGAATCCTTTTTTCCGAATTGGAAAGAAGGGAGTGAGTTCAAAGCCAAAAGAGATGCCGACATGGCCGGGAAAAAATAAAACTAGGATCGCTTAATAGTTTCCTTCCTCTTATCTAAATCCTTTTAGCACTCTTGCGGGAAGAAAGATAATGGTTTTAAATAGATCCAAGACAGCGGTGACCGTGATCCCAATCAGGCGAAAAGGAATCAAAAGTACCCAGATAATGGGGTAGAGAATAAGGGCTAAAAGTGCAAGAGGCCAACAGAAGACCAAAAGAATTAACCACAGTAAAAATTTCATATTTTGTTCTTCTCCTCACTTTATAATACGAAAATTAACCGAAAAAGATCACATCCCAATAAAGTCATTACTTAGAAGGGTTGTTTTCTTGACTCATTGAGACAGAGAGCCAAAGTTTGAGTTTTTTCTGCATCCCGGGACGTCCTCCTCCAGACATTTGACCCATTCCCCCACGGCCTCCCATTCCGGGATTTCCTCCTCCCGTTGGTCTCCTCATGCCACCGGTTTTTCTGCGGGGAGATTGTCCCATATCTCTGCGAGGGCTGGTTTCGATTCCAATCCCAAAAGAGCTTCCTGGCTTAACATTGACAGCATAGGGGAAATCCGAACTTTTTATAAGAGGGATTTTAAGTTCGTAGACAAGCTTGCCGCTGGAAAAGTTCATGGCCACATCAATCCCTTTAGCCTCGGATTTTCTCATCCTCTGCTTTTCCATTCGGTCAGGGCCCAAAATTTCCAGTTCATTTAAGGACATCGGAAACGTGCGCTGGAGTTTATCCATATCCGGCTCTTCCGCTAAATCAGCGGGCGGCTCTCTCATTCCTTGAGATCCAAGGGGGAACCGGAGCCCCATAGTCTTTTTCCTACCCCCTTTCGGATCAAACCAGACAGTCAATCCCTGCCTCATCACCTGCATTCGGACAAGAGGATTCTCCACCACCGCACAGATATAAAGATAGTCCGTATCATTAGCTATCCCCACGGAAACATTGAACTCTGCAACATATGTGAGGGTATCCAACCAATCCCGACTCAGCCCATCCACATCAATATCTCTGTCCTTCCACCGGCTCTTGAACTCATAGTTATCGCAGGATACAAAAACAAAACTCATAACCAGCCCGAGAACTCCGAATAATAGAAATTTTGATATAAGACCATCTTCTCTAAAAAGTACTTTCTTTGTCATTAAGGTGTCCTCCAAAAAAATATTGCCACAATTCAATACCTTAAGCAAATATCATGCCAACTTTCCTCTACTACAAAACCAAAACAGATAAAGAGGGGTCGCGTCTTAACATTTAACATTCTCAAATTTCGAATGTTAAATGTTAAGACGCGACCCCTCTTTTTCCTGTCCTTCTTAGTGGACAATTGATCGAAAAAATAATAGTATGATTGAAGTTTGAAAAACCTGAACAAAGGAGGCCAATCCGATGGCTTATGAAATGAAATGCCCTTTGTGTGGTCAGGATATGACCGTTGATGTCGAAACAGAAGCCGAAGCTCTTGAACTTATTCTTGCTGAAGGAGTCAAACATGTGGAAGAGGCCCACAAAAATCTGCCGATGGATAAAGATATGCTTAAGCAGCTGATCCAAACCAACATGAAAAAGACATAATCCTCGCTGACTTCGTTCAAATCAACTTCATCAAACAAATAAGGAAGACTTACATGAAATTTAAAACCATTATAATCCCATTTTTGGCTTTGTGTTTGTTTTTGGTTCCTCCATTCGGGCACAGTCAATCCAACAGTCCCTTTAAAACTCCACTAACCCAGGAAATACTCAACATTCTTATCAACGAAGTCTCAGGACAGATCATCTTCAATAATGAAGTGATTCTTGCCGGGGC
>CAZEWV010000393.1:0-3031 GCA_964516025.1 uncultured Eubacteriales bacterium | reverse complement strand
GAGCCGTTTCCAGGAATTTAAGGAAAATTACGGACAGACCCTTGTCTGCGGTTTTACCCGGATTATGGGGTATCCTGTCGGGATTGTGGCCAATAACGGTGTTCTTTTCTCGGAGAGTGCGGTCAAAGGCGCCCATTTTGTGAGCCTGTGTGCCATGCGCAAAATCCCTCTCCTCTTTCTTCAAAATATCACAGGATTCATCGTTGGCAAGCAGTATGAACATGGGGGGATCGCCAAGGATGGGGCAAAAATGGTCCATGCTGTGGCGAATGCAGATGTGCCCAAAATCACACTTATTGTCGGATCCTCCAACGGAGCGGGGAACTATGCCATGTGCGGCCGGGCTTATGCACCCCGAATACTGTGGATGTGGCCCAGTGCTCATGTGAGTGTAATGGGCGGCGAACAGGCTGCCAGTGTTTTGGCGACAGTCAAGGCCCAAAGGCTCAAAGAACAGGGGAAAAAACTGACTGAGGAAGAGAGAGAAAAATTGATGGCCCCCATTCTCAAAAAATATGAACTTGAGGGGAGCCCGTATTTCAGCACCAGCCGTATCTGGGATGACGGGATCATCGATCCTCTGGAAACACGGGAAGCTCTGGCTCTCGGGATTTCGATGAGCTTGAACGCACCAATTCCTGACTACAAAGTGGGAATTTTCAGGATGTAATATGGATAAATCAGATTTTGACACGATTATTTATGAGAGGCGTGGACAGGTAGCCTGGGTGACGCTTAACCGGCCTGAAGTACATAATGCGTTTAACGCAAATATGATTGAGGAAATAGCAGAAGTTGTCCATCGAGTGAAAGAAGATGAGGCGGTAAGGATTGTCGTTCTCACGGGGAGCGGGAAATCGTTTTGTGCGGGTGCGGACTTGAACTGGCTGAGGGAGATAGTCGATTATTCCTTTGAACAAAATCTAGAGGAATCAAGGGCTCTCGCCGATGTTTTGTTTCAACTCTATGCACTGCCAAAACCGACGATCGCTTTGGTCAATGGGGCGGCGATTGGCGGCGGGACGGGATTCCTCTCGGCGTGCGATATGGCTGTGGCGGCCGAAGAGGCCCAATTTGGATTGAGTGAGGTCAAGATCGGTCTTGTTCCGGCGGCCATTTCTCCCTATGTCATGAGGAAAATAGGGGAGAGCAAGGCTCGGGAATATTTTTTAACAGGAAAGAGGATTTCGGCCAGGAAAGCTCAAGAAATTGGGCTTGTCAATGAAGTGGTTCCTCTGGAAAAACTGAGTGAATCGGTCGATCTTTTGATCGAAGACCTCCTGACATCGGGTCCGGAAGCGATGGCCAACTGCAAGGAGCTGATCATGCGGACATCTCAGGCGCGGATCGAGGATGTCAAGGAATTTACGGCCAAAATGATTGCCGGTCTGAGAGTGAGCAAAGAAGGACAGGAGGGGATGGCCTCCTTCCTCGAGAAAAGAAAACCCAACTGGATTAAGAATAAAGAATAGATATGTTTAAAAAAATATTGATCGCGAACAGGGGAGAGATTGCTTGCCGGATTATCAAGGGCTGCCGGGAGATGGGGATTTCTACGGTAGCGGTTTATTCGGATGTAGACCGTAAAAGTCTCCATGTTCAGGCTGCAGATGAAGCGGTTTGTTTAGGTCCGGCACCGGCTGTGGAAAGCTACCTCAATGTGGACAGCATCATTCAGGCTGTTTTGAAAACTGGGGCAGAAGCGATCCATCCGGGATATGGTTTCCTGGCCGAAAATGCGGGATTTGCCCGGCGCTGCGAGAGTGAGAATATTGTATTTATCGGCCCGAACTCCAAAGCTATGGAACTTGTCGGAGATAAAATCCGTTCGCGCCAGACCATGGAGAAGGCCGGGATTCCCATCATTCCTGGGATGAAGGGGACGCATAAAAATATATCTGACTACCGGGATGATGCCAAAAAAATCGGCTATCCTGTTATGGTCAAGGCTTCAGCCGGTGGTGGCGGTAAGGGAATGCGAATTGTTTCAGAGGAAAAAGAACTTAAGGAGGCCCTGGAAGCAGGTCAAAGAGAGGCCAAATCCGCATTCGGTGATGAGTCCGTTTACCTGGAGAAATATATCGAGGAACCCAAGCATGTGGAGTTCCAGGTGCTCGCGGATAATTTTGGGAATATGGTTCATCTTTTTGAGAGGGAATGTTCCATTCAGAGGCGCCATCAAAAAATTGTTGAAGAATCTCCGTCTCAAGCGCTCGATCCGGCACTCCGGGGAAAAATGGGAGAGACCGCCAAAAAAGTGATGCAAGTGGCCGGATACAATAACGCCGGAACCGTGGAGTTCCTCCTGGATAAGGATAATAACTTCTATTTTCTTGAAGTGAATGCCCGGCTCCAGGTCGAACATCCTGTGACGGAACTGATTTCCGGTGTGGATCTTGTGCATCAACAGATCAAAATAGCCTCGGGAGAAAAGTTGTCCTTTAAGCAGGAAGATCTGGAGCAAAAGGGACATGCCATTGAATGCCGCATCTATGCGGAAGACCCCGTAAACAATTTCCTCCCTTCTTCAGGAAGAGTGCTTTTTCTCAAAGAGCCTGGTGGTCCGGGAGTCCGTCTTGATGGTGGAATTTACAGTGGATGCGATGTTCCCATCTATTATGATCCCATCTTAGCCAAATTGATCGTTTGGGCTGAGAGCAGGAACCAATCCTGTCAGAGAATGCTTGAAGCCTTAAACGATTATGTGATTTTAGGAGTCAAGACATCTATCGGTTTTCTCAAAGAAGTGATTGCACATCCTGAATTCCAGTCGGGCCGGACGACAACAAATTTTATAAATAAACATTTTAAAAACTGGGAAGGAAAGGACAAACCGGAGGATCTGGAAAAAATGGCACTGCTTGCCGCGTCTTTTGATTCTATGAATGGATCTTATGAGAGAGCCAAACACTCGGCTGAGCTCGAATCAATATATTCTCCGTGGCTTTCGTTAGGGAAGTGGAGGATTGGCGGGAGCAGATAAAGTGGAATTTGAATATATTGTTGACGGCCGACTTCGGACAATCTCACT
>CAZEWV010000392.1:0-3038 GCA_964516025.1 uncultured Eubacteriales bacterium | reverse complement strand
TATAACAAGGACAATCATCTCAATGTTCGTTTTTTTGCCGATGCCCTGGGAGTGCCTGAAGACCCGGCCACGGGAAGTGCCAACGGCTGTTTGGCAGGATATCTTGTCAAGAACAGGTATTTTGGAACGTCTAAAATTGATATCCAAAACGAACAGGGGATTGAGATCAACCGTCCTTCTCTGATCCATATCAAGGCCGAAGATACCGGCGACTCTATCGAAATCAACGTTGGAGGCTGCGTCATCCCAGTCGCTAAAAGCGAACTGGTTTAACAGTCCCATGAAAGCCATGCAATTAAAGTCCTTTGCTCCTATTGAGCAGAAGCCCTTGAAACTGGTGAATCATCTGACTCCTGTTCCAGGCCCAGAAGACATCCTGCTCCGAATCAAAGTCTGCGGTGTTTGCCACACGGATCTCCACACCGTCGAAGGAGAGCTGCCTCAAATTCCTCTTCCTATCATTCCCGGTCACCAGGCTGTCGGGATTGTCGAAAAAACCGGGGAAAAAACGTCCCGTTTTAATGTTGGGGAAAGAGTAGGTGTGGCCTGGTTGAATTCGACGGATGAAACCTGCCGGTTCTGCCTGGGCGGCCGTGAAAATCTATGTAAGAATGCCCGCTTTACCGGCTATCATGTCAACGGCGGCTATGCGGAATACATGACCATTTCAGAAAAATATGCCTACCGTATTCCAGATGTCTTTTCAGATTCAGAAGCCTCGCCCCTCTTGTGCGCCGGGATAATCGGCTACCGGGCCTTGAAACTGAGTCGGATTAAACCCAGTCAGCGTCTAGGGCTCTATGGATTCGGGGCATCGGCCCATGTGGCCATCCAGGTGGCCGTCCACTGGGGATGTGAAGTCTACGTCTTTTCTCGCAGTCTGGAACACAGGAATTTGGCCATAAAACTCGGGGCAGTCTGGACCGGAACTTCCCAGGACAGTCCCCCTGTTAAAATGAATAGCTCCGTAAATTTCACTCCGGCCGGACCTACGGTTCTGGATGGACTCAGGACCCTTGAAAAAGGAGGAACTCTTGCTCTAGCGGGAATTTATATGACTCCAATTCCGGAGATGGACTATAGGAAATTCATTTACCATGAACGCAATCTCTGCAGTGTGGCCAATGCCACTCGTGTGGATGGGGAAGACCTGCTCAAAATTGCCGCCGAGATCCCAATTCAGATAACCACTCACTCATTCAAACTTGAGGACGCCAACACCGCCCTTAAACTCCTTAAGGAGAGTAAAATCGATGGTGCGGCTGTCCTTCAAATCTCAGAATAATTAAGAAAGAAAGCAAGATCTCTAAGAAATGAGAAAAATGAAGAGATAGAGTTGTCTTTCATGAAGGAGGCTTTCTCATTTAAAATGTAAAGCTGACATTATGATGCCGCAACATTATGATATTTCCAGGTGGATCAAAATGGGTGCAACAACACTTCGACTCCCGGATGAAAAGCTTAAACTCATCAGAGCTATTGCGGGTTATGAAAATATCCCATTGAGCAAGATTTTTGAAGAACTGGTTGATGAGTACATAGAAAGACATAGAGAATCGCTTGAGTTTCTCAGAATTCCTGGTTTTTTAAAGGAAAGCGAGGAAGGCCTAAAAGAAATTCAAGCGGGGGGTGGAAAATCAATCGATGAGCTGGATAGTTAAGCTCTCTTCCTCTCTGAAAAGCACTTCAAGATATTAGACTCAAATCTCAGGAAACGTTTGTTAAATGAGCTTCGAGATCTGACTCAATTAGAACATCCGGCCAAACATCCTCAAGTTCGTGCTCATACAGGTGATCTAAAAAATATTTTTAGATTAAGAGTTGGAAGCTACAGGGTTATCTTTGCATTATTAAATGAAAAAAAAATCATCGCGGTCGTGAATATCGTTCCGAGAGGGGATGTGTATTAGCTTTTCCTCTGTTTGATCTCATCCGGCTTCTCATTGAAAAAAACGCATTATTCAGCTATATTACATTTCTTGACTACCAGTCTTATTTGGGTGCGCCCGTAGCTCAGCTGGATAGAGCGTCTGACTACGAATCAGAAGGTCGCAGGTTCGAATCCTGCCGGGCGCGCCATCTTTCAAGTCCTGTCACGTGACGTATACGTGACACGCTCTCAGGACTATTCACTTTCTCAGATGGCTTTTGAGCCAAAATTTCGACGGCTTTTCTTTTCGATAACTGGCTTGAGTGAGTGTAGCGTTCTGTCATTCTGACTGTGCTGTGACCAAGCAAATCCTTAACAGTAATTAAATCAATCCCTCTCTCAACTAAACGGCTGGCGAAAGTATGTCTGAGGTCATGGAAACGTAGCCCCTCGATGTCAGCTCGTCTACAAGCAGCTATAAATCCATTCCTAATGTCACCATATGGCTTTCCTGTTTTCGGATTGGAGTATACATACGCACTTGCAACGTTTGCTAATCTCAGTTCTTGAAGTTTCTTGAGTAGGGGAGTGTTGATTCCAACTAACCTGTTCCTTCCGCTTTTTGTGTTTTCAACTTTGATGTATGCCTCGGTAAGATCAATTTGACTCCATTTGAGATTTAGAATTTCTCTTAACCGCATTCCTGTGTTGAGCGCAAAAAAAACAACTGATTTGACTAGCTCAGAGCTTGTCTGAAAAAGTCTGTGCTCTTCGTCTTCTGTGAGAATCCTTTCCTTTCGGTTGTCTCCTTCGGGTAAGAGTTGGATCCGAATTTGCTTGTTTTCTGGGAAATCCCCCCATTCTTTTGCCAGATTGAGCATTTTGCGTAAGATAGCTAAATACCTGTTTACCGTGGATTTCTGTGCACCTTGTCCAAGTTTTTCTTTCTTGAACTTCTCAATGTCTTCTGAGTTAAGTTCTGCAAGGTGTTTATCGCCAAAGAAATCTTTCATGTACTTCACACAGCTTCTGTCAGTTTTCCAGCTTGTCTTGTTTGTTTGAGCATAAAGGCTAAGGTACTTCTCAGCATAATCTCCGAATTTGATTTTCTCCTTTTGTCGTGTAATTGAATGCTCATGGTCGAATTCTTCTTGGATATTTTTCTGTA
>CAZEWV010000391.1:0-3038 GCA_964516025.1 uncultured Eubacteriales bacterium | reverse complement strand
CGGCATGTTTTGTGTGCTCTCTGACATCCATTGCAACAGGGACATCATGGGGGACAATAGGAACTCTGGGCGTAGCCTTTATGGGAATCGCCATTGCAATGGAGATTCCGGCCGGCCCGGCCGCAGGGGCTATCGTGGCAGGGGCCTTTTTTGGGGACAAAATGTCCCCGTTTTCAGACGTGACCAACCTGGCTCCCGTAGCCGCGGGTTCAAACCTGTTCGATCATATCAAACACATGATCTGGTCGGCCACTCCTGCCTGGCTGATTGGGCTATTTGTCTATTTTCTCATCGGATTGGGATATGAAGCCAAAACGATTGAAACTGAAAAAATCACCCTCATCACACAGACGTTAAAAGCAAATTTCAACTTCAACATCCTCCTCTTCCTGCCCATGCTGATTGTCTTTTATTTTGCCATCACAAAAAAACCGACCCTTCCCGGAATGCTGCTCTCCTCCTTTGTGGCGGGAGCCCTTGCCGTGATCTTTCAAAAGGCATCCATTCCGGACATCGCCACAGCCATGAACACAGGTTTCCAGTCCAGCACGGGTTATGGGCCTGTCGATGATCTCATATCCCGCGGCGGGATGATGAGTATGATGGAGACCCAATTAGTGGCCTTTACAGCCTTTTGTTTCGGGGGCATCATGCAGAAAACAGGTCTTCTTTCAGTTATTCTTGACAGGGTCATGAAATTTGCCAATAAGGTATGGAGCATCGTGCTCACGACTATCGCCTCATCTATTGTCACGGCTCTAATCACAGGCAGTTCCTATCTTTCGATGATTCTACCCGGTGAGCTACTGGCCCCTGTCTACAAAAAGAATAACCTAGCGGCAAAAAATTTATCTAGAATAATAGAGGAAAGCGGTGCCATCATCGTCCCTCTTATCCCTTGGAGCATGGCAGGAGTGTATATAACCGCAACTCTCGGCGTGGACACATTCACCTATGCCCCTTGGGCTTTAATGAACTACACCGCCGTGATCATCCTGGCCGTATTCGGTTTTACAAAGTTCACTATGGCCCCAAAAATCAGGGAAGATGAAACTCAGATCGGAAGTTAAAAACTCGTAAACGGAGATCACAGTCAATCGTTTTCCAAGTTGGTGAAGACCTTCTCAAATTTTTCTTTAGCCATCTTATGTCTTTCTTTAGCCAATTCGGCCGTTGCAGCAAATCGCCTGTCTACCTCTTCCTTTTTTTTCTTCTCTATCAGAAGAAGATCATCTAAAGAGCCTTTTTTCTTTTTTGCTTTTTCGGATTCCAACACCATTTTTGTGACGGAATCGATCCAAAGCTTTGCATGACAGCACGAACACTCTACCTGGAACACGTGAGATTCTTTTTTTTCCTTGGCCATGATAGAAAAAATCTATCAAAAAAATCATGCCAAAGCAACTATCTTTGTGTGTGTTTTACTCTTTAAGAGATTCCGGGACGGTGATGTCGTGCCTCTTCATGAGTTTAAACAGGCCCTGTCGACTCATCCCAATCTTTTGTGCAGTCTTGACTCTGTTAAAATTGAACTGAATGAGTGCCTGATAGACAAATCTCTTCTCGAATTCGGCCTTGGCTCGAAAGAAATCATGAGGCAGAACCATTTCTTTATCTTCTTCAGGATTTATCTTAGAAGAGAGGCATTCGGCTGGAATCACAGGTCCTCCATCGCCTAAGATCAGACATCTCTGAATTTCATTCTGTAGCTCTCTGACATTCCCAGGCCACGAATAATTAGCCATGAGCTCAATGGCTGCGGGCGAAAACATTACGTCTTCCCGACCTAAGTCTTCACAATATTTTTTTAAAAAATAATCTGTCAGTAGAAAAATATCCTCCTTTCTCTTTCTTAGAGAAGGCAGCTCGATTGTTAATATCTTCAACCGGTAATACAGGTCTTCACGAAAATTTCCCGATAAGACTTCCGCTTCAATATCCTTATGCGTTGCGCTGATGAGGCGCACATCGACATGCCGGATTCTATTGTCTCCCACTCGCCGAATTTCTCGCTCCTGGAGGAACCTGAGAAGTTTTGCTTGAAGATGAGTATAGAGATCTCCAATTTCATCCAGAAAAAAGGTCCCGCCACTGGCCTCCTCTATAAGGCCCGGTTTATCGCGATAAGCTCCGGTAAAGGCTCCTCGTGTATACCCAAACAGCTCGCTCTCCAGAAGATTCTCTGGGAGTGCTCCACAGTTTACGGCCACAAATTGTCCATTTTTTCTTAGACTGTTTTCATGGATTTCCCTGGCTACAAGTTCTTTCCCCGTTCCACTTTCTCCCCGAATGAAGACTGGAACATCACTCGTTTTGATCTTATCGATCAAATTACAAACGTTACGAATAGATTGACTTGCTCCAATAATCATAGGCTATACTCGATCGTTGTCACTTTATAACAACGCTTGAGTCAGTGGGGATTTCTCAGTCTTCACGTTACGCTCGTGATGACATAATGAGATTACCACGTCACAAGGCTCCTCGTAATGACAAGGATTCCTCGCAATGAAGGTTTCGGTAGTTTTATGAATTTTCAGGTTAATTGATGGTCTTGGCTAATTTCTTCAATCTTTTGTTAACATCACGATAATCGGAGTTCCATTTTTTTACATCGAGAAAAATCTGCAGTGCTTTAAGAGAATCTTCCAGCTCTTCATAGAGAGAAGCCAGTTCATATTTGAGGGAAAATGCCTGGGCTGAACCTTCGTCCGAAAGCTCAAGTGCTCTTTCTATCCATATTAAAGCTTCCTTATAATCTTGTTTTTTCCGGTAACAGACACTCATAACAAGGTAGCAGTCGATTGAAAAAGAGGGATCTTGAGAAGCCAGTCTAAATTCTTCTATGGCTTCATCCCAAAGTCCCTGTTCGAGAAAGGCAAGACCGAGATTGTAACGACTTTCAAAATTTGCCTCCAACATCTTTTCACTGATATCTTTTTTAAAATCAGCGATAATCTCGGATAACGGTTTCTCGAATGTTGAAATTCCTTTTTCTTTTTGAAGAACCAAAATATCCTGCATCAATATCAATTCTT
>CAZEWV010000390.1:0-3045 GCA_964516025.1 uncultured Eubacteriales bacterium | reverse complement strand
GCTCAATCAGTATTTCACCAAGTCTCTTATAATTCTTCTCTGTATCCAGACTCCCGTCTTTATCAATAATTTCGATCTTCAACTCACTGTCATCTTCAACAAAGATAAACACGTCTTTAATACCCTCGATCCCTTGATGGGTGGTCAGAATAACATCCCAGTATGTATAGCAGACTTCAGGATTAAGGCCATCCAATTGCGGGATAGCATCTATCTGGGCTACTACTTTGCAATTACCAAGCTGACAAAGTTCATTCAGTAAAAGAACCGGATTCGTTCCATTTGCAAAAATATGAGGAGCCGGGCGAAAGCGAATCCAGTAGGTAATATCTCCTCTTTGGGTATCTGATGACAAAACTTCCCTCTCTTCTTTTGGGTCCGACCCCTCCTCTTTTTTATTAAAGGGGGGAATAAGAGGGGATTTTCGGGGGCTTAGATTTTCCTCTTCAGTATCAGGCACCAGCTTTCTGAACGATGCTATTAGATTCCCTGCCCGAACATCATCTGCAGTTTTACTGCCTTCAGCGGCTTCGAGCATTGTACGAATCTGGTCACGGGCAGAGAGGGTCAGGTTTATAAGTTCTTTTGTGACGGTTATCTTTCCACTGCGCACCAGATCAAAAACCGTTTCAACTTCATGTGTAAATGCAGCTATATCATCAAACCCGAACATTGCCCCGGATCCTTTTATCGTATGCATTACGCGAAAAACACGCCCAATCACCTCTGCATCATCGGGCGTCTCCTCCAGCTCAAGCAAAGAGGTCTCAAGCTCGGCAAGAAGCTCATAAGCCTCTTCTTTAAAGATTTCCTTGTTTTTATCTATCCATCCACTCAACGCAGCACCTTCTTCACTACAAATAGAAGCTGGTCCGGCCGGAAAGGTTTTACTATCCAGCCCGTGGCTCCAGCTTGTTTGCCTTCCTCTTTTTTCGAAACCTGAGATTCGGTAGTAAGCATGACGATAGGGATAAATTTGTAGGTGGTGTTAGACCTTACGCGGCGTATAAACCCAATGCCGTCAAGATTCGGCATGTTCAGGTCAGTGATTATCATATGTACAGGCAATCCGTTCAATTTAGACATCGCATCCTCACCGTCCACTGCCTCTATCACCTCATAGCCTGCCTCTTTCAGCGTGAAGCTCACCATCTGGCGGATGCTGGCTGAATCGTCTACAGTCATAATTGTTTTAGCCATCAATTCCCCTCTTCCATCAGCAAACAGCTTTTATTGCTATCAAAGACACAACAAATATGACAGGAATAACCGGCATTCCTAATTGCCCGTTTAAATGCCTCCGGGTGGTTACCGGTCAGCGTTAAACGCTTATTTAATCCCGCTGAGGTCCGACAAGCCGAACAGAATAGTTGAAGACAGGAGAGGTCCATCTCTGTTACCTCTTTAAAGTTCAAAACCACGTGCTCTACGTTATCCAGTGACCTAATCAAAACTGTCTTCAGTTCATCCGCACACTGTATGGTCAATTCACCATCCATCGTCAACACTCCGATGTTACCTGAATCCTCCATTTTAAAATCAATCATCTACCCCTCCCTGTTTGAAGAAAAATTAACCACAGAGGCACTGAGAAAAAAATAATTTCAAAATTATCATTACAAAATTAGCATTTAACAATGAACTACCCCGAAGCAGAACTTCGAGGAATTCTTTTGATTAAAAAAGTTCAACATTGTCTCCAATATCTTCAGTGTCACTCTCACCTGCCTTGTCAAAAAGTTTACTGATATGCCTCTCTGTCGTGGCGGAAGCCCTATCTGGCTTCGATATTTGAGAGTGGTGCACTTTTCTCTCATTGTCCATCGTATAGAGGGCTTCAAGTTCCTTCACACTATTTAAGCTTTCTGCCCGTGTCTTGACAGGAACCAGATCCAACAAGTCCGCCTTTATCTTCTCCAATCCGGATATTATTCCGATTAGTACACCGGCAACCACATTATGAACACTTATTCCTGCAACTGCCTTGTCAATATCATCTGTAAGCATCCGCCCTGCCTCATTAATACGGGTCAAAAGCGAGACAATTCTATCACTCATCCGGCGAAGAGAGCTCAGCAAAACTTCCATGTCTCTTGCTATTCCTTCTATTTCAGCGTCTTTTCCATTTTTGGCGGCTTCCGAATCAATGTCTGTGCGTAATTCTTTAGCAGCCGAAGTTATTTTTCTAAGGGTATCCGAAACGGCTGTTGTCTGAAAGCGCGCATCCACCGATAGCCGCTGTATAGCCTCGGCAAGCACACCCATTGCCGCACCCTCATCGCCTGTGTGAGCAGCCTTGATACGGGCATTGAGAGCAATAAGCTCTATTTCCGAACCTATTTGTTCTATGTCATTCACAAATACAGATATCTCACCCACAGTGGCAGCTACCGAGGTAATCGTCTTTGACATCTCCCGGTGCGCATTGGCATTTTCAGAAAGAGCCGACATGACGGAGGAAAGTCCATCTTCCATCTCCGATAGAAATGATTGCCCAACCTCACCGGTAATCCCTGCCATCTCCCGTGTCTCTTCGGACATGTCAGCCACATTGCGTGCTATACTATGGAGGCTCTCAATAATGCCATTCACAGCAGTTACAAGTTCATCCCTGGTGTTGCGAAGCTGAGCTGCCTGAAGCTCG
The DNA here is from genome assembly GCA_964516025.1 of uncultured Eubacteriales bacterium. GTDB lineage: Bacteria > Acidobacteriota > Aminicenantia > Aminicenantales > Aminicenantaceae > JAUWVG01. The sequence continues at coordinate 401 of CAZEWV010000390.1, read as the reverse complement.
CATACATCACCTGCCATATTCATATACTTCAATCTGTCAGATGGCTCATATATGGCATCTGTGCTGAATTCAGCCATATACTTTTCACATATGTCATGGAGTGCTTTTTTCACATGCTCCATCTGTTGACGGGTGATATCATGAAATTGCATGGATGTCACCACTTGACCTATGTTCCGGGAAATCTCATCAGAACGGGATGAGATTTCCCTTGCAGTAGCCGAAGATATATTGTGCTTTTCCGTAAGAGAAGCGAGGCTTGACAGGGTACTGTCAAGAATTACCTGTGCCTGACCACGCTGTTTATCTTTCATCCCGAGTACGCTGGAAAGAGTTTGCTGAATCAGAATTCTCAGCGAATTTGATTGGACCACGATATTGGCAGACTTTGAATTGATGAG
>CAZEWV010000389.1:0-3045 GCA_964516025.1 uncultured Eubacteriales bacterium | reverse complement strand
CCAGGTCAAAAACTATTTAGAAAATTTAGGATTAATTGGGGACAGTCCCCATTTTTTTTGAGAAAAAATGGGGACTGTCCCCAATTAATCCTAAATTTTTTATTCGAGTTTGCGGCCGCGCCACAAATAATAGATGGCGGGGATGACAATCAGAGTCAAAATAGTCGAGGTGATCAAACCTCCCACCATGGGTGCGGCAATGCGCTTCATAACCTGAGAACCCGTACCGTGGCCCCACATGATGGGCAGAAGCCCCATTATGGTCGTCATAACCGTCATGAGCTTAGGCCGCACCCTTTCTACGGCTCCATGCACCACCGCCTCATGAAGGTCTTTTCGTGTCGTCATCCGCCCCTGGGAAAGGCGGTCTTTGTATGCGTTGTCGATATACAGCAGCATCACGACTCCTGTTTCTGCTGCAATTCCAGCCAGAGCAATAAATCCCACACCGACCGCGACAGACATATTGTAGCCACTGAGCCATATCAACCAGATCCCTCCCACCAAAGCAAACGGCAGGGACATCATGATGATCAGGCTTTCCGGGATGTTTTTAAAGTTGAAATAAAGAAGAAGGAAGATAATCATTAGTGTGATAGGGACAACCAGCCGCAAGCGCTCCTGCGCCCGCTGCATGTATTCATACTGACCACTCCAAACTATGCTGTAGCCGTCCGGAAATTCAACGGTCGTGTCGACAACCCTTTTGGCCATCTTCACATAGGTCCCGACATCAATATCCCGTAAGTCCACGTACAGCCACGCCGTACGTTTGGCGTTTTCACTCTTGATGGCCGCCGGACCTTTTTTGATCTCGAATTTCGCAACCTGCGCGAGAGGTATCTGTGCTCCAGTCGGCGTCGGAATCAGAACCCGTTTGAGTGCAGGAAGATTATCCCTGAGTTCACGGTTATACCGGACATTTATAGGATACCTTTCCAATCCCTCGACGGTCGTAGTGACATTCATCCCTCCTATGGCGGTCATGATCACATCCTGAACATCTCCAACCGTCAATCCGTACCGGGCAGAGGCCTCACGGTCTATGACAAAATCGAGGTAGTTACCCCCGGTCACCCGTTCAGAAATCACACTCGCTGTCCCCGGGACAGTCCGTACGACGGCTTCGATTCTTGATCCCAGGTCACTCAATGTCTGTAGATCCGGCCCCATGAGCTTGATCCCTACAGGGGTCTTTATCCCTGTACTGAGCATATCTATTCGCGTCTTTATGGGCATTGTCCAGGCATTTGTCAAACCGGGAAACTGAACGGCAGCATCCAACTCCTTCTTCAGTTTTTCGATGGTCATATCCGGCCGCCAGTCCTCTTTATCCTTAAGCCTGATCGTGGTCTCAATCATGACCAGCGGAGCCGGATCCGTAGCCGTTTCCGCCCTGCCGATCTTGCCAAATACGGACTCAACTTCAGGGAAACTTTTGATGATTTTATCCGTCTGCTGCAGAAGCTCCTTGGCCTTTGTGATCGAAATCCCCGGAAGAGTTGTCGGCATGTAGAGAAGGTCGCCTTCATTCAATGGAGGCATAAATTCTCCTCCGATACGCGTAAGCGGAAAGAAGCTGATGGCCACGATCAACAGTGCGACACAAATCGTAGCCACCTTATATTTCAGCACAAAGTGAATCACAGGACGGTAGAGCTTGATAAGAATTCGGCTGAGGGGATGTTTTGTCTCCGGTCTAATTTTTCCCCTAATAAAGTATCCCATAAGGACAGGTACCACAGTAATAGCCAGCAAAGCTGATGCGGCCATGGCATATGTTTTCGTAAAGGCCAGCGGTTTAAACAACCTCCCTTCCTGCTGCTGTAGAGAAAAAACAGGTATAAAAGAAAAGGTTATGATGAGGAGAGAGTAAAAAAGTGCCGGTCCTACCTCTTTTGAAGCCCTTAGGATGAGACCCCAATGGTCTTTCCTTTTTTCGGGCGGTTCTCTCTCCATGTGTTTGTGGACATTTTCGATCATCACAATCACGGCATCCACCATAGCCCCAATTGCGATGGCAATCCCTCCTAAAGACATAATATTGGCATTTAGACCCTGCGCCCTCATAACAACAAAAGCAAGCAAAATGCCTAAAGGCAGAGTGATAATGGCCACAAACGCACTGCGGAAATGAAGCAGAAAAACGAGGATAACCAAAGCCACAACGATGCCCTCCTCCAAGAGTTTTTCTTTCAACGCCGAAATAGCCCGTTTGATCAATGAGGAGCGGTCGTAGGCTGTTTCAATGGTGACTCCCTCAGGAAGGCCCTTTTTTAGCTCCTCCATTTTGGCCTTGACAGCGTCGATTACATCCAAGGCATTTTCTCCAAACCTCATAAGGATGATTCCACCAACCGTTTCTCCTTCTCCATTCCATTCCACAATGCCCCGCCTGAGTTCAGGCCCGATATGGATGTCTGCTATATCATCCAGCAGGATTGGCGCATTATTCGGTCCCATACCTACAGGAACTTTTTCTAAATCCTCGACAGATTTTATATATCCCAGCCCCCGAACCATAAATTCCGTTTCCCCCATCTCGATCAATTTACCGCCCACATCGTTATTGCTGCGCTTAATAGCCATACGGACTTTTTGCAGCGGGATGCCGTAGGCCTGGAGTTTTAATGGATCCACCTCGACCTGATACTGTTTGACAAAACCTCCAATGCTGGCCACTTCACTTACTCCGGGAACGCTGGCCAATTCATAGCGTAAATACCAATCCTGAATCGATCTCAATTCCTGGAGGTCAACCTGGTCACCACCGTTGAGGACATATTGATACACCCAGCCTACACCGGTTGCATCCGGTCCAAGCTGCGGGGTGGCACCCTGGGGAAGACGGCTGGCCGCAAAATTCAGATATTCCAAAACCCGGCTGCGCGCCCAGTACAGGTCTGTCCCATCTTCAAAAATAATATAGACCAGAGAAAATCCGAAAAAAGAATATCCCCGCACAACACTGGCATAGGGCACAGAGAGCATCGCCGTAGTTAAAGGATAGGTGACCTGATCTTCGACAACATTCGGTCCCTGACC
>CAZEWV010000388.1:0-3055 GCA_964516025.1 uncultured Eubacteriales bacterium | reverse complement strand
AACAAAAGGATTTTATTTTCGGTCAACTGCCTAACAATCTACTATTTTCAGCATATTTTGCAGATGCTCGATATGTTTCCTTAAATTCTGCTTTACAGTAAGGCATTCTGCTGTATAATATACATTATTCGGAGAATAAATATATTGCTATATGACCCTATTGGATGTATTATTAATAGTAGTCTTGGAGGTGTCATATGAATAAAGTACCGAAGATCGTGCCTGTTACCGACTTACGCGTGGATGCAGCTGTTATACTCAAGCAGCTTCAATCATCAGACGAACCATTCATTATCACTCAGCGAGGAAGAGCCACAGCGATTCTTTTTAGCATCAATGCCTATGAGAAAAACCAAAACGAGAAGGAAATTCTAAAGCTTTTGGCAGTGGGGGAAAAAGAGATCCTAGAGGGCAAAGGACACACTTTGGAAAGTGTGCTCAAAGAAGCCGATGGTCTCCTCAAGGATGAGTGATGGGGAAGATACGCTTTACACCGGCGGCTCGATTACAGTTTCTTCAAGCCATAGAATATATTCGACAAGATAAACCATCTGCTGCGAAGAAGTTTCGTCAGCGGGCAGAGAAAGTGCTGAGTCGGCTTGAGACTTATCCGGAATCTGGAAGAGTAATTCCAGAATTTCCGGACCTACCACACCGAGAAGTCATTGTACAACCGTATCGTTTTTTTTATCGTGTCGAAAAGAGTACAATTTGGATCATTGGAGTATGGCATGGAGCACAAGAGGTATGTGATTCGAAAGGCTCTGCATAATATGCGTTAGGTCAAGTAGAGAGATAAACGATGCCGTACTCACTTTTCCATAGTCGTTTTCCCCAAGTGGCTGAGCGTGAAACCCGAACAGTTACTCTGCTTAAGCCTTCCAAATATAACTTACCACCGGCAGATTATGCTTTTCTCGAGATGTTTTGCGATGAGCCCGGGTGCGACTGCCGCCGGGTTTTCTTCTCTGTTGTGTCATCTTCTCGAAAAGAAGTCGAGGCCGTCATAGCCTGGGGATGGGAAGAACGAGAATTCTATGTAAAGTGGATGGGAGACAATGATCTGCATGCCATCAATGACCTTATGGGTCCGGTGTTAAACCTTTCAAGTCCTCAGTCTAATCTAGCTCCTGCCCTTCTAAATTTGTTCCAAAAAGTGTTGCTTCATGATACGGCTTACATAGAAAGGGTTAAACGGCACTATGAAATGTTTCGCCGTGATATTGACAACAAAGTCAAGAGAGTTGTACCAAAAAAAAAGAGGAAAAAACCGAAAAGGAAGAAGAGGCAGGCATAACCAGTCACCTCAGCGGACGGGAAGAAGCACAGTGGACTTACGGGGTAATGAATTCGGCCCGCCGTAGATTTCTATGTTGGACCGCCAATAAAATCCGTTTAAAGGAGGAGAAACCAAAATGGAGATAAGAACGACATTGTTCGAGAGAATAACAGGATGGACTTAAAGACATTGAAAGATACTCCCCCTTGGGACTGGCCAGAAGATGCCGGCAAGATGATCCTCAAGATTCTCCGTGATGACCTGGCAGGCGGATCCGACCGATTACTCGCAGCGGAACTGGCCGGTGACTTCACAGTCATCAGCAACGCCCTAGCCGATACATTGCTTTCAATCGTACACAGTGTCGATGAAACAGAGGAGCTGCGTTGCGAGGCAGCTATTTCTTTGGGGACCACCCTCGAGTATGCTGACATGTACGAGTTCGAAGGCGGCGAAGACGTAACGATTCCCGAAGAATTGTTCCGCCGGATCCAGGAGTCTCTCCACAAGCTCTACATGGATGAGGATGTTCCAGAGGAAGTGCGCCGAAGGATTCTGGAAGCCTCGGTGCACGCCCCGCAGGATTGGCACCAAGAGATTGTCAGCACCGCATATTCCACCGACGACATCGCCTGGAAACTGACAGCCGTTTTCTGCATGCGTTTTGTTCGCGGATTCGAAAAACAAATACTCGAAGCAATGGACAGCAAAAACCCGGACATTCACTACCAGGCAGTCTGCGCAGCGGGCAATTGGGAACTGGATGCGGCCTGGCCGCACATCGCATCACTCGTCACCGCAGACGAAACCGATAAACCGCTGCTGCTCGCCGCAATTGAAGCCTTGGTAAACATTCGCCCGCAAGAGGCATCAGAGATACTTGATAATCTCATCGACTCTCACGACGAGGACATCACCGAGGCGGTCTACGATGCCCTGGCCATGGCAGAGGGACTCTCGGAAGATGAGGACTACAATGATGACGATGATTTACTCCACTAAGGATTAGAGAATCGAATGGCCAAGAAGAAAAAGAAACCAAACCAGAAGATGCAGGCGTGGATAGACGCTCGCAAGCGACACAATCTTTCTCATGCCCAGGTCCAGATGGCCCGTGAGCTGGGAATGAATCCCAAGAAGCTCGGTAAGCTGGACAATTCTGATCAGGAATCATGGAAGATGCCGCTCAAGGAATACATCAAGCATCTCTATATTAAGCGGTTCGGAAAGGAACGCCCGGATGTGGTTCTGTCAATAGAGGAGAAGATCCGCCACGATGAGGAAAAGAAGACTCGCAAACGCAAGGCAAAGCTACAACGGCGACAGACCAAGTCAACTAATATTTGAGAAGTTTTAATCCTCCTTGCCTGTAATCTGTCAATTCTTACTAAATGCGATGGCCTTTTCCATCAGGTATTTTATAAGAATTTCCTTTTTTCACTTGCAACAAAATCCTCGACTTTATACACAATTTTTGCTTGCTGAAGTTCTGGAATGAGTGTAACACATTCAAAAGGGCAAGTTCAAAAGAAAATAAGGTGTATGGAACGATATTGACTAGCGAGCACTCAGCAGCAGAATAGACTTCACCCCACAAATCGACAAAAAGCAGCTAAGAAGCCCCTTAGAGATATTCCCCCCTCTCCTCGGCAGCCATCATGAGTTTCTGCTGGACAACTTGAGAGGGAGGAGGCCGTTGGGCCATAAAGATAAGCTTGAGGCAAATGAGACTTCATCATCAATTATTGGTGGATGGGAAGGATCTTCTCCCGTTTT
>CAZEWV010000387.1:0-3063 GCA_964516025.1 uncultured Eubacteriales bacterium | reverse complement strand
TCGAGGGATTTGAGTCGGACATCGACATCAAAGAGGTCGGAACCGTCACTTCTGTAGGAGATGGTATCGCTAAAATATATGGTCTAGATCGTGTTATGTATAACGAACTTTTGGAATTCCCCCAGGATGTGTTTGGGCTTGCCCTAAACCTGGAGGAAGATAGCGTAGGGGCTGTCCTTTTGGGTGAATCGCACCTGATAAAAGAGGGAGACCTTGTCAAGCGTACGCATAAGATTATTCAGGTACCTTCCGGGCCTTCCATGATTGGGAGAGTTGTTAACCCCCTGGGAGTTCCCCTTGATGGGAAGGGCCCTATCCAGAGTGATGATTTTATGGTTGTCGAAAGAATGGCCCCCGGTGTTGTGGACCGCATGCCGGTCAAAGAACCGCTGCAGACGGGGATCAAGGCCATTGATTCCATGATCCCTATAGGAAGGGGGCAGAGGGAGCTAATCATCGGTGACCGTCAGACGGGGAAAACAGCTATTGCTCTTGATACTATCATCAATCAAAAAGGGAAGGATGTTATCTGCATCTATGTGGCCATCGGCCAGAAGAATTCGACAGTCGCCTACAGCATTAAGGTCCTCGAGGACTATGGGGCTATGGATTACACAATTGTGGTTTCTGCCTCAGCCAGTGACCCGTCTCCTCTTCAGTATTTGGCTCCTTACAGCGGTTGTGCTATCGGTGAATATTTCCGGGACAAAGGGCAGCATGCCCTTGTTGTCTACGATGATCTCTCTAAACATGCCGCGGCATATCGAGAGATTGCCCTTCTTCTTCGCCGACCACCAGGAAGAGAAGCTTATCCTGGAGATGTCTTCTATCTGCATTCCCGGCTTCTCGAGAGGGCGGCTAAATACAGTGAAGAACACGGCGGCGGATCGCTGACTGCACTCCCCATAATCGAAACACAGGCCGGAGATGTTTCAGGATATATTCCTACAAATGTGATTTCTATTACAGACGGGCAGATTTATCTTGAACCGGAGCTGTTTAATGCAGGGGTTCGGCCGGCCATTAATATTGGAATTTCAGTATCTCGTGTTGGGAGTAACGCACAGATCAAAGCCATGAAACAGGTTGCGGGAAAACTTCGGCTCGATCTGGCACAGTACCGCGAACTCGTCACTTTTGCTCAGTTCGGCACAGAGCTGGACCGGGCCAGTCAGGCTCAATTGGAAAGGGGGGCGCGGTTGACGGAAATTCTCAAACAGGACCAGTATGTTCCGCTTCCGGTCGAAAACCAAATCCTTGTCATTTATGCAGGGAACAGGGGATTTTTGGATGAGTTCGAAGTCTCGCAGGTTCAAAAATATGAACAAAAATTAATTGAATATTTTGACAACGAACACCAGGATCTACTGAAAAAAATTACCGACAAAAAAGTCATTGATGACGACATGGATAAGGCCATTAGCAAGGCTTTTACCACTTTCAATCAGCAGTTCAAAGAAGACGAAGAAGAAAAAGAAAAAAAAGAGCAAAAATAATATGCCTGCAATCATTGACCTTCGGAGACGGATAAAGAGTGTTAAAAACACTCAGCAGATCACAAAGGCAATGAAGTCTGTGTCTACAGCCAAGTTCCGGAAAGCCCAGAAGACGGTTCTTGAAGGCCGGCCCTTCTGGCACAATTTTTCAGGCTTGATGGCCAACGTGAGCACCTGGATAGGAGCAGAACTGCATCCTCTACTCAAAAAGAGAAAGGAAAAAAAAATCATCTGTCTGGTTATCACTTCGGATAAAGGAATGTGTGGTGCATTCAATTCCAATCTGCTTTCAAGGACACTTGCTTTTTTAGAAGACAAATCCGCTCTCTCTGAAGTGCGATTGGTTTTAATGGGAAAGAAAGCCGTTTCGTTTTTTGCAAAACAAATATACATAAAAGAACGTATCTATGCGGATCAAATTCACAAGCTTTCACAAGAGGATTTGAAGGAATTGGCTCTTTATCTCATGCGTCAGTATGTCTTGAACCAAACAGATGCCGTCTATGTCGCCTACAATGAGTTCAAGTCGATCCTGGCTCCGAAGTTGACTATCACTAAACTCCTTCCACTCGAACCTCCTGATGTCCAAGAAGAAGGACCTACAGAACCCGATCTGGAACCCAAGTCACCCCATCTGCTTGAAGCGTTTCTCTCTCTTTATATCGAGAATCAAGTCCAGCACTTTTTCCATGAGTCTCAAGCCGCCGAACAGGCTGCCCGGATGATGGCTATGGATAATGCTACAAGGAACGCTGAAGAACTTATAGATGATTTGCGATTGGTTTTGAATAAAATGAGGCAGGCCTCAATAACTAAGGAGCTGCTGGAAATTATCTCCGCGGTTGAAGCTCTGGAGAAGAAATAGGAGTAAGGAGTGTCCAATGAAAACTCAAAAGAAAACAAAAGACAAAGGTCCTCAAAAAACTAATGTCGGCAGGGTTGTTCAAGTTATTGGTCCCGTAGTCGACATTGAATTTAAAGATACCGACCTTCCAAAAATCTACAATGCCGTCCGGATCACAAACGAAACAGAAGAATTTGGAGGGAGTTCGCCGAGTGAGAAAAAAGACAACCATAAAGAAATCAATGTGATTGTTGAAGTTGAACTGCATCTTGGGGAGGATAAAGTGCGCTGTGTGGCCATGCATCCTACAGACGGCTTGTCTCGTGGGATGAAAGCAATAGATTTAAATGGGCCAATCCAGGTTCCTGTGGGAGAATGCACACTCGGTCGGGTCATTAATGTCATCGGTGAACCCGTTGATCACGCAGGGCCCATTAAAGCTGAAAAATGGTACCCCATTCATCGCGAACCTCCGACTCTGGAAGAGCAGAGCACACGGCTTGAAATGTTCGAGACTGGAATTAAGGTCATTGATTTGATGCAGCCCTTTCTCAAAGGAGGAAAAATCGGTCTCTTTGGCGGTGCTGGCGTGGGCAAAACAGTCATCATCATGGAGCTGATAAATAATGTTGCGCAGAAGCATGGAGGCTATTCTGTGTTTGCTGGGATTGGAGAGAGGACAAGAGAAGGAAACGATCTCTGGCTGGAGATGAAAGAATCCGG
>CAZEWV010000386.1:0-3076 GCA_964516025.1 uncultured Eubacteriales bacterium | reverse complement strand
TCCTTATCTCTCGGTTTTTTTTTGAGCCCTTTTTCCCAGATTTCCTTACTCTCCATACAAAAATAAAGCGGGACCTTCTCTCCCCCATTCCCCCTAATAAGATTGATAATCTTTCTGTACAGCTCTAAACGAAGAGGTTTAAAATACCGATATTTTCCGTCTATCCCGCGTATCATTTCTTCATAGATGATCCGGGATTTGGGAAACCTCTTCTGAATGATCGGTTTTAAGTGCGGCGGAAACCTTAAACTCCCCAGACTGATCCATGCTATTTGATTGGGCTCGATAGAAGAAAAGAGTGAACATATAATTTCGGCATACCCTTCTTCCCATCCTGGATATAAAATTATCGGATCAAAATGAAAACCTACTCTAAAACCTCTTTTAGCAATATTTTTAGCAGCTTCTATTCTACGATGAACCGGCGGCGCTCCTTTCTCTTCTGTTCGAGCTATCCCTTCAGAGTTGAGAGACCAGGAAATAATGATATTCTCTGCGGGTTTCACAGAAAAAAGATTTTCAATGTTCACCGTCTTGGTTTTCAGCTCAAAAAGAACAAAAGGTTTAAGTCGAAAATACGAAATCAAATCCTGAGCACTTCCTGTCAGATGATCAAGGGCTAATGAATCCCCCAGCTCTCCAGTTCCCAAACGCAGCATTTTGTTTTTGTATGAACCCAAAAATTGATCTAATTGGTTCCAAAGATCTTGCCTGTTGACATGAACAGTGATGAATGGATTGGACAGATAAAGTTGAAGGATACAATAAGAACAGTTCATGGGGCAGTTCAAATCCAAATTGATAATGAAATAATTACACCCTATGTATCCGGAAGTACAGGGACAGGGTTTGACATAATCTCCTTTCTGGGATGTGAGAAGGAGTGTTGATTTTCCTAATGAAATAGGATCTTTATTTAGATGACCTGAATCCATAACACTTTGAATATTTTCAACAACCTCAAACGGTACTTGTCCTGTTTTTTGGAGAATTTTTTCCGTAAGAGGATAATCCAGACTTTTTTTGTCAACAAAAATTTTTTTTGGGAAAAATTGCTGGTTATTCATCCGAAACCATTTTTATAAGAGCAGAAAATTCATCTTTTTCTGCTATGTTTCTGAGGTTGGATATTTTTTTTAAATAGTCTTTATGCCCAGAGAAACTAAATTTGATTTGAACCATATTATCTTCATAATAAGGGGTGGGAGAAAGGTCTATATCCTTTGGCCAATTAAGTTTTTTCTTCGAAAATTCAAAGGATTTTTCTCGAGCTGCAAGTAAAGGAAATCGTTTTTTCTTTAGCAGCTCACGGATTCTATTTGCTTTTTGGACAGGAGAAAGATTTTCAGAATGTAAAACACTTTTTATCTCTTCCATATCGAAGATCTCACTGACCGGGAGATCAAGCTTGAAGGAAATGTCTCTTGCCATCTCCAACAGTTCTTTTTGCTTATTCTGGCTAAGGAAAACAAGCAGTGGGAAAAAAAGTTGTCTCTCTTTAGATGAAAACTGAACAAGTTGTTCAACTACGGCCAAGGCCATCTTTTTTTGGTTTAAAATATATTTCTCTTTTTTGCTCATCCGCGATATTTTTTTATAAAGATCATAATAATCATATGTCGGTGGGATTCTTAAGAGGGGAAGATACTTTTCGATTATTTTTTCCTCGGCTTCTCCGAATTTTTTTAATCGGCTCACAATTTCCGCTCGCTCAATCAGATCGAATTCCCGGGAGGTCAAATTCTCAAAAATGGCCAATTTAAAACTCTTCAGGTCATCTTTCTCATTACTCACAAACACAGGAATGGGAGACAAAAGAAGCTGTTTGCAGGATAAAATCCTCTTCCATCCTGTGACAGGAACCATAAATCCATTCCGAAGGGTGACCACGGGAGGATAAATCAATCCGACAACCTGGATGGATTGAGAGAGCAGATCTAAAGAACAAAAATGTGAAATACGGAACCGCTGATCGTTAAGTTCGATGTCTTTAAGTGGAACTCTTCTCATTCTCATGTCTCTAAATTATATCATTTAATTAAAGGGACATCATACTTAATTCCGTTTGAATTAAGTATGATGTCCCTTTAATTAAATGATATAATTTAGTGGAAAAAATGAGAGAACCGCTGCTGGTCAAGCCCACTCCTTTCAAAGGATTCTCAAAAAAAAGAATTATCTACATCCCCATAGATTCCCCCCAGAACACTATCCGTCTTAGCGTGAAAAGACACATAGAGAAAAAAATAGATACTCCATTTGGCAAGATCCTACTTCTCAAGGATAAAATCCTCCTGTACCAATGTATAAGCTCTCCACTGGCCGTTTTGTCGCTTGAGCGGCTCATCGCCTCTGGAGCCGAAGAAATCATTGTGCTTGGATTCTGTGGTTCACTGATACCAGGATCCAGAATAGGAGATGCCGTAAGCATAACCAGAGCCTTTTCAGAAGAGGGTACATCCAAACACTATTTCCCCCGTAAGCGATCGTTTTCATCCTCCCCTTCTCTCCGAAAATGGATGGAAAACTTGCTGGACTCAAAAAAATTTGTTTACCACAAAAATACTTTGGTCACAACAGATGCTCCGTTCCGTGAAACTCTGTCCTGGTTCAAGCAGAAACAGCATCAACACATCGGTGCTGTCGATATGGAAACATCCGCCGTCTTTGCACTAGCGGAGTATTACGGTCTTCAAGCCGCAGCATTGATGCTGGTCAGTGATATTCTTTCTAAGGACAAACACAAAATTGGATTTTTCAGTCCCCTATTGTATAAAAATATCAAAAAATATTTTTTCCCGTTCATTCTCAAGGAAGAAAAAGATGAAACCTAAGGTACTCATCACCCACAAGATATTCTCTGAAGTCCTAGAATATCTTAAGGAACATGTCGAATACGAGATTGGAAAGACAGAGGGTGATATTTCAAAAAACGAACTCATTAAAAAAATTGTGGATAAGGACGGACTGCTGAGTCTCCTCGTCGTTACGATTGATAAGGATGTCCTCAATGCCGCAGCCTCTCTCAAAATTATCGCCAACTGCGCCGTCGGCTACAACAACATCGACATCACAT
>CAZEWV010000385.1:0-3077 GCA_964516025.1 uncultured Eubacteriales bacterium | reverse complement strand
TTGGCTTCTAGAAAGGATGAACTGAAGGATATTGAACTCGTTCATGTGCTTCTTATTGGCGAAGATCCCCTGTCAAGCCGGGAGATGTTTGGGCATTTTCGGCATAATTCTCTGTTTGTGGGTCCGGCGGACAGGAAGGCGATCAATGAGGGACGGGCTGATTATATACCGATTTTCCTGCATCAGATCCCCAACCTTTTTTATTCCGGTCAAATGCCGCTGGATGCTGCATTGATCCATACCTCCCCGCCTGATGAACATGGATTCATGAGTTTGGGCGTAGAGGTTTTGGCCTCAAAGGCAGCCCTGGAAAAAGCAAAAGTAGTGATCACTCAGGTCAATGAAAAAATGCCGCGCATTTTAGGAGATTCTTTTGTGCATGTTTCCAGAGTGGATAAGGTAGTAGAGATATCTGAGGATTTACCGCAGCTGGAAAAAAAACCGTTTACCGAAGTGGAGCGGAAAATAGGGCATTCGATTGCTGCGCTCATTGAGGAGGGCTCCACTCTTCAATTGGGAATCGGTGGTATTCCGGACGCCGTGCTCTCGGCATTAAAGGGGAACATGGAACTTGGCATTCATACAGAAATGGTCTCGGATGGAGTCATGGATGCTATTGAGTCTGGCATCATCACAGGAGCCAGAAAATCATTCCATCCAAATAAAGTGATATTGACGTTTATGCTTGGATCTAAACGTTTGTATGAATACGCGGATAATAATCCCATTTTTGAAGCCCACCCGACAGACTACACCAATCATCCGTTTAATGTTTCGCAAAACGACAAGATGGTGGCCATCAATTCCGCCATTGAAGTGGATATTTCCGGGCAGGTGTGTTCGGACTCGATTGGGACGTATATCTACAGCGGATTTGGTGGACAGGTCGACTTTATTCGAGGCGCAGCCCATTCCAAGGGGGGAATGCCCATAATCGCTCTCCCTTCGACGGCAAAACAGGGGAAAATATCGAGAATTGTCCCGTACTTGAAGCAGGGAGCCGGAGTTGTCACGACACGTGCCGATGTCAAATACATTATCAGTGAATATGGTGTTGCCTATTTACATGGGAAAAATCTGCAGGAGAGAACAAAAGCATTGATCAATATCGCACATCCTGATTTCAGGGATGATTTGATCAAAGAGGCAAAAAACCGGAATCTTCTCCGATGAGAGAAACACATCTTTTTTCGAAACAAGACGGGCACATCGGGACGGATGAGTCGGGAAAGGGGGATTATTTTGGCCCCCTTGTGGTTGCAGGGGTCTATCTTCCCGATGATCAGAAGGATGTGCTGCTGGAATTAGGTGTCAAAGACAGCAAAAGAATCACCGATAACCGTGCACAAAAACTGTCCGATCTTATAAGAGAAGGGTACAAACATTCTATGGTGGTTATTGGACCTGAAAAATACAATGAACTCTATGCAAAATTCAAGAATCTCAACAAACTGCTAGCGTGGGCCCATTCAAGGGCGATTGAGAATTTACTGGAAGAAGTTTCCTGCTCTCTTGTGATAACAGATCAGTTCGGAGACGAACGGTTCGTGATCAATGCCTTAATGACAAAAGGAAAAAATATCGAACTTATCCAGAGGCATAAGGCTGAAGAAGACATGGCTGTCGCGGCGGCTTCTATTCTTGCTCGGGCCGAATTTTTAAGGCGTATGCATTTATTGTCTCAAGAGTTCGGTGTGGACATTCCAAAAGGATCCTCATCGAGATCAGATGAAGTGGGTGTAGAACTGGTCAAAACACACGGTCCTGAGATCCTGAATGAAGTCGCAAAAAAGCATTTCAAGATTACCCAAAGAATATTAAACTCCCTCAGATAAGCCTAAAGGAGGAAGGGATGGCGGAAGAAACTAAAAAACTCTTTCATGAAGATGCTTACAAAATTACATTTGAAGCCAATGTTGTAGAGAGATATTTACATGAACAAAAGTTTGTTCTTGTCCTGGATCAGACATGTTTCTATCCGGAATCCGGAGGGCAGCCTTCCGACAAAGGGACTCTTAACGGGATCTCGATTGTACATGTTGAGGAAAGGGAGGGAAAAATTCTTCATTTTCTCGAAAAAAACATTTCTGGGGAAAAAGTATCAGGAATTATCGATTGGGAAAAGCGCTTTGATTTTATGCAACAACATGCCGGGCAGCACATATTATCACAGAGTCTTTTCGAACTCTTCCAAGCGAAGACTCTGTCTTTCCATATGGGAGCACAGTCATCCACTATAGAGATTGATAAAAGAAATATTTCAGACGAAGAGAGTGAACGGATTGAGGGAAGAGCCAACACGGTTGTGTTTCTAAACAGCGAAATTAAGAGCTACTTTGTTGCAGAAAATGATATCGAAAAAGTCCCGTTGAGGAAACCACCGCAGAAAAAAGGTCAAATCCGTGTCATTGAGGTCTGTGATTTTGATTATTCTGCATGCGGCGGTACACACCCAAGGAGGACAGGCGAGATTGGCCTGATTAAAATTCTCAAGTGGGAAAGGATAAGGAATAATGTGAGATGTGAATTTGTCTGTGGGAAACGGGCACTTCAAGATTATTCGTTAAAGAACAGCATCTTGAGGCAGATTGCCGTGCGCTTTACTGTGAGCGAGAAAGAAGTCCCTTCATCCCTTGAAAAACTTTTATCGGAACTTAAAGATCAGAAGAAAAGAAATAAAAAGATATCGGATAGGCTTATCCAATTTGAAGTGCAAAAGATGGTTCAAGCGGCCGACGGGCCCATTATCAAGGAAATCTTTACAGAAGGCACGTTCGATGAAACAAAACGTTTAGCCTTAAATATCATAAATGGTGGTGAATTCATTGTCCTTTTTGGGCTGAAACTGGAAAACCGTGGACATCTTATCTTAGCATGCTCGGAAGGTATGGACATGGATATGAGAGAATTAATTCCGATTGTTTCACCTTTGGTAGATGGGAAAGGTGGCGGCAGCCCTTCGCTTGTCGAAATATTTGCTAAGAACACCGAAAACATCGAAAAAGCCCTCGACCAAGCTTTAAATTGGGGCCTGGCTTCAAAATAATTAAAGGGACAATAATTAAAGGGACATCATA
>CAZEWV010000384.1:0-3109 GCA_964516025.1 uncultured Eubacteriales bacterium | reverse complement strand
GAAGTCCATCAGCAGCTCAAGACAAAAAAGAAACTGTTCTGCAACTGCCCTGCCGGCATTTATAATGACGACGATAATTATGATGCCGAGATTATTAGACACATGCGTCCCACTCTCAGCGAACTTGGGGAGTACGATGGAACCGCCCTTATGGAGTTTAAGACACGAAAAAATATCATCTACAGGATAAAAAACGAAACAACATGCACGTATGAGATCGACGATACCCCTCCCTTTCCTATCAACAGAGAGGCTCTGGATATCGCACTGGTAATCTCTCTCCTCAGTAAGCTTAACATCGTGGGAGAAGTTCATATCACACGAAAACAGTATCTGGACGGAAGCATCCCCACAGGCTTTCAACGAACAGCGATATTGGGAGTTGAAGGAGAAATACAACTCAAAAACAAAAAAGTACGGCTCATTCAACTGAGCATTGAAGAGGACGCTTGCAGAGAAATTTCTGATATCGCACATGTCAGAACATATAAGACAGACCGGCTTGGAATACCTCTCATCGAAACCGTCACCTATCCTGATTTTTCCAATCCGGATGAGGTCAGAGAAGGGGCGGATTACATCCGGTATTTAAACAGAAGCACCGGAAAAGTCAGAGTTGGGAGTGGATCGGGAAGAGATGATGTCAATGTCAGCTGCAGGGGTGGATCCAGGGTTGAAATAAAAGGCGTCTCTCACAACAAGCAAATCCCGGAATTGACACACAATGAGGTATTCAGACAGTTTGCACTCTTAAAAATTCGAGACAAATTGTTTAAAAGATTCCCAAGTTCAAAAAAAAGAACCGAATGGAGCATCGTTCACAAAACAATCAAACCGGACAAAATCACATTTAATATTAATTCTAAACAAAAGGGCACGGACAAAAAATTTACCTATGTCAGTATAAATCTCCCAGGTTTTAAAGGAATCCTTTCCCACTTTACACAGCCAGGACAAATGTTTGCTAATGAACTGAGTGACAGGTTGAAAGTCATTGCATGCATCGAAAAACCCAATATGATCCACTCTGAACAGATCGATTTATCTGCAAAAAATGTTAATTTCCATGCCATCAGGTCCACATTTCAATCCGGAAAAAATGACGCTTTTCTCCTGATATGGGGACCCGAAGATGATATCCCAACCGCCATAGACACAATAGAGGAAAGATGTCGGATGGCCTTCGAGGGGGTTCCCAACGAGAGCCGGAAGTCATTTAAAGACGGGACAACAATTTTCGAAAGAGTCCTTCCGGGAGCCGACAGGATGTATCCCGACACAGACTCCCCGCCAATCCCTATTGATGATAAAGATATTAAACAATTTAATAAAGAGCTCCCGATTGAAATCCATAAAAGATACACACAGCTGATAAAATGGAACTTCCCCATAGATATACACGGTTACATTCTCAGAAATAATCTCTGTCCTTTACTTGAAAAGATTTTCAAGGATCTGGATATAGATCCCAAATTTATCGGAACATTGTTCGGCCATACACTCAAACACCACTTGGGACAAATCGAGCCTTCTCCTGATTTTAAATATGAAAGAATCTATGACCTCCTTCTCTTCCTAAAAAAGAATAACCTTGATTTCGAAATCTCAAAGAGTGTTATTCCCCAAATTTACAGTCATCCAAACAAGGATTTCAGCTCTATCCTGAAGACCCTCAAATTCAAGAAAACAAGCCGGCCGAATATTCTCAGCAAAATCCCTGACTTGAACAAAAAATTCAATCAGATCCATGTTTCAAAAAACTCTCATTCTCGAGTCGATTGGATTATGGGAAAACTCAGACCGTTCGCACTCGGGAATATGGATCTCAAAACCTTGAGCGAGATAGTCGAGAAAAAAGAATTTTCATCTCAGAACAAGATTCAAACATGAATAAAGATGATTTTCAGGGATACAAAGGACAAGCCCTCCTTGTTCTCCGGAAATACAAGATCAGAGTATGGGGCCAAGTCAGGATTGAATCGACTCGTGGAGTTTTTATGGGAACCGTATTGCCGCGTGCGGAAAATGACGATAATTTTCATATTGTCCTCAAGATCAGCACCGGATACAACATTGGAATAAATGTGACCACCATTACCCACATGAAAGAGCTGGGATACAAAAAAGCTCATTATCAGATTCCAGAAAAAGAATTCCCTTATTCAGACACAAAACCGAACGTCAAGCTTTTTGGGACAGGAGGAACAATTGCATCAAGACTGGATTACAGGACAGGTGCGGTAATTCCAGCATTTTCTCCAGGCGAACTGTACGGAGCCGTGCCTGAATTGGCCGATATATGCAATATCACTACGGAAAAACTCTTTGCGGTTTTTTCCGAAAATATGGGACCGGAAGAATACAAAACATTAGCCGCAGCTATCGGAAAAGAAATCGAAAATGGGATTGACGGGATTATCATCGCTCACGGAACAGACACCCTGCATCACACAGCATCAGCCTTAACGTATATGATTCAGGATCCCCCTATTCCCATCGTTCTCGTTGGATCTCAGAGATCTTCTGACCGTCCAAGTTCCGATGCCGCACTCAATCTCATGCATGCTTCGTATACGGCGGGTCATGCCGATATCGCCGAAGTCCTGGTCTGCATGTTCGGCCCAACCTCGGATGAGTATGGATTCCTGCACCGCGGAACACGTGTGAGAAAAATGCACTCATCCTATAGATCCACGTTCCGAACCGTCGGGGACATCCCTGTCGCCAAAGTTACTCGCAACAGTGTGGAATTCTTACAATCTTTTTATTACCGAAGACGTAAAGACAAGAAGGTCAAAATCCTTCCCTATTTTGATGAAAAAGTTTCACTTGTTTACTACTATCCCAATATGAAGCCGGATATCATCGAAGCCCTTGTGGATAACGGGTACAAAGGAATCGTCATTGCAGGCACAGGATTGGGCCATGTGAATAAACCTCTCTATCCGGTTATTGAAAAAGCCGTCGATTTAGGAGTCGCCATCTACATGACTGTCCAGACTCTTTGGGGATATGTGCACATGAATGTCTATGAAACGGGACGGGATCTCCAAGCAAAAGGAGTCATCTCAGCACAAAACATGCTTCCGGAAGTGGCCTATATCAAATT
>CAZEWV010000383.1:0-3119 GCA_964516025.1 uncultured Eubacteriales bacterium | reverse complement strand
GTCTTATATTTGCCTCCAAGATGAAAGATATGCAGGGATTTTCCATGGTGATGAATTTTGTGATTTTCCCACTGTTCTTTCTCTCTGGAGCTATTTTTCCCGTTGAAAACTTTCCGCCTTGGTTGAGGTACATCGCGCATCTCGATCCGCTGACATATGGAGTTGATGGATTGAGAGGAGTGCTTACAGGAATCTCTTCCTATTCCATTCTCTTCAATTTTGTCATGATGGTGGTGCTTGCGATGATCATGATCTTTCTCGGCGCATACTTCTTCGAAAAAAGTGAAAGTGTCTAACTGGTTTTGATATGTTCCCCTTTACTGATTTTTTAGAGACTGTGACTTTTCTTCAGTCTTAGTTTTTTTCTTCGATTCAGGGAGTTTTTCGACAGAAGTTTCACTGACAAGTTCGAGTTTGTCTGAAAATTTATCGAGACGTTTGTCGGCGTCATCAAATTTGCTTTTGGCGTTGCCCAGGTGGGAGCCGAGGACTTCAAAATCTTTTTTGAATCTGCCTAAATCTCCCTGAAGCCTGGAGAGGGATTGAAAAATGACCTGGGCCGACTTTTCGATTTGAAGGCCTTTTAGACCCAAAGCGATCACCTGAAGATAGGCAAAAAAGGAGTTGGGGGAGACGGGGATCACTCTTTTTTGTGTGGCGTAGGAAAAAATACTCCGGTCCTCTCCGAAATTTTCATCCTTGAGAATGGTCTCGTAATAGATGTTTTCTGCCGGGACGTACATAAGGGCAAAATCGAATGTGTTCTCGTCAGGGAGAATATATTTCTTGGCAATATCGTTGATGTGTCTTTTGACATCTGATACAAATTTTTTCCGCAGATCTTCCTTTTCTTTGGGATCCTCCTTGGTGAGATATCTTTTGAAATTATCCAGCGGAAACTTCGAGTCAATAGGAACGAGGTTGCTGCCGATTTTGACGACCGCATCGACGATCTCTCCGCTTTTGAACTTGTACTGGAGGTTGAAGTGGGCGGACGGGAGGATTTGCGAGAGCAGGTCGCCGAGGAAGAGCTCACCGAGTCCTCCTCGGAATGTCGGGGCGCGCAGCAGGTCTTCAAGATTGGAGATACTTTTGGCCTTGTCCAGAACCTGTTGTGTGGCATGCTCCACTTTTCCCAGGTCTTTTTTGACTTCCCCCAGAGTGCCTCCTATATCTCCCGTGGTCTTATGGAATTGCCCGCTCAGGTTCTGCAGCTGCTGGTTTATGTTTTGTGTGAGCTGGCCGATCTGCTGCTGCATGAGGGACAAGGCTTTGCTGTCATCTTTGGATTTCCGTAAACCTTCGATTTTTTGCGTGGTGTTCCGGACGGACCAAATAAGGAAGACAAAGAGGATTAGGAGTGCGGCTCCAAAAACAAAAATAAAAAGTGTCGGGTCCATATGGTGTCTACTATGATTGGTCATTATAAAAGAAAACCAAAGAAAAGTTAAATTGACAACAGAAAAAGACTTTTCTAAACTAAAGGGGTTTTATGGCCCGTTAGCTCAACTGGTAGAGCAACAGACTCTTAATCTGTAGGTTGAAGGTTCGAGTCCTTCACGGGTCACACTCTTTTTATGGGGAATATCCTTGTTCACATGAGACCCCCTCAGGGAATCTCAATATCAATATAAGGTATCTCATTTATATTGACGCACATCCTATTGTATTTTTCAGTTTTTTGGTGTAGAAAATAAAGAAAAGGAAACAATCAAGGCAAAAGAGTGCGAACTCGAAATCGGAGAAGACCATGAAAACTGCTAGATTGGTTTTTTATCTGTGTTTTTTGCTTGTCTTTACTTGGCTTGCCTACCCGGCAGGCCCCAGGCTTCAATCTCAAGGGATCCTCGAGAAAGTCTCCATCGAGCGGCTGACCGATCGTCTCGAGATCACGCTTCAGCTCACTCAGAAAACCAACTTCAACAGCTTCTCTTTGACAGGACCCAACCGCCTGGTAATCGACCTCTTCCAGACTGAACGTTTTTCAAGCTCCCCACGGATCGAAGTCAATGCCTTCGGAGTACAGAAGATAAGGACCGCGATCAACAGGCCCGGTGTCATCCGGGTTGTGTTTGATCTTCAAGACCAAGTTCCCCACCACAAGATCGGGGAGGAGGGAAACTCCATCAAAATCGAACTCTGGTATGAGCTTAAGGCCGAGCAGGTCGAACCCGAAACAGTGGTCGTGAAGAAAGAAGAAAAAGAAGAACTCGAGGAAAAGAAAGAGGCTGAAAAGGAAGCACAAAAGATCGAGGTCGTGAAAAAAGAAGAGGAAAAGAAAGAGGTCGAAAAACTGGAGGAAGAGAAAGTCGAAGCCAAGGTCGAGGAACCCGAAGTGCTGCCGGAAATCCCAGTCACCGAAGAGGTTTCAGAACTTCCATCTTCCAGAGGCTGGCGTCTGGGCTTCGGTCTCCACGGCGGTTACTACATTTTCCAGAGCAGTGAACTCAAAGATTACTTTGGGAAAGGCACGTCCTTTACAGGAGGCGAGGTCGGTGTGGAATTCCCCTTGGGCCGAATGAACGCCATCGGATTCCTGGGCAGCTTCAAATTCATAAGGTCGGACGGACAGGGCGACTATCAAGGCACAAAGGCCAAGTTTTCCAACTCTCCTGTGTCATTCACCCTCCTCTTCCTCAGAGAGATCGGTAAACTGCTGCCCTTTGCCGGTATCGGGCTTGATTACAATTACTACCGACTGACCTATCCCGAAGGCCATGATGCAGACTCTAGCTCAGGAGTTGTATGGGGGGGGAACCTACAGGTCGGGACTAATTTCCTGCTCAGTCGAAAATTTAGAATAAAGATCGTCTACCATTATCACTTCGCCACCGCCTCGGAAGGTGATTTTGACGTCGTTCTTAATGGGAGTGGGGTCATCGTTTCCCTGTCCTTCTGGTTCGGAAGGTAATTCAAAAACATCAAACAAATCTTTTCACGAGATATTACCTATGAACTCATTGCCATCGATTCTTCATAAATTTTTAAAAGTCAATTGACAACTTTTCCTCAGGTGGATAAGGTAGGGGATGAATCCTTGAAATAGAGACCATGAATGACTGAACATACAAAGAATAGAGCACTCGTCACAGGAGCTGCGGGTTTTGTCGGAAGTCACC
>CAZEWV010000382.1:0-3125 GCA_964516025.1 uncultured Eubacteriales bacterium | reverse complement strand
AATCTTATAGCGCCGGGATGCATAGGAGTCACTATCCCCCGTGTCCCTTTTTCAATGCTCATTTCTTCAAATGTTTTTTTCTGGCTTACCATGTGAGCCAAGCCCTCTTTTGTGTAAATAATTGAAAGAAGTTTATATACAAGATCTTCGGGAGTGTTTTTGTTTGCAACTATTAGTGTTGAATCCTGAAAAGAGGGAGTATCAACGTCTACTCCTTTATAAGTCTCGGCAGGAATTACAAGTTTAGTAAAATAAGGATATTGTTTATAAAATCCATATTTTTCTGCATCTGTATCAAGGCTAATAAGTACAATATCATTTGTCTGGGCTGCCATCATAATTGCACCGTTTGGAATTGCTGTGAAAAGCCAGAAAGCATCCAGTTGTTTATTCCCAAAAGCTGCGGCGGCATCATTATAGCCCATGGCATTTCTTTCAATTTTGTCCCAAACTCCTATGTAGCTGAAAAATAATTCACAGTTTGCAAATGCCCCTGATCCCGCATTCCCTACACCCACTTTTTTACCTATCAAGTCTTTTACGCTCTTAATGCCGGAGCCTTTTTTTACTACTAATTGTGCAGGAGCGCCATAGAGGTAGGATACGGCTAATACATCTTTGTATTCCTTCTTATCATTTTTCATCTTGCCATTTGCGCCAAGCCAAACATGCCCTGAATATACAACACCAAAATGAGCTCTGCCTGAGTTTGTTTTTCTTAAGTTCTCGACAGATCCGCCTGAAGACTGTGCCTGGATTTTATAATCTATTAACTCCTTTATCGGTTTGTAAACCTGTATGGCATTAGCCACTACTTGGAAGGTGCCTCCTGCGGGCCCTCCGCTGAATACTATCCTTATTTTTGCAAAAAGATTTTGTGAAAAGAGAAATAATAGAGCTGTTATTATAAATGGTGCAGTAAATAATAATTTAAAAGATTTGTGTTTCATTAAAATAACTCCGTTTTCTATTAAAATATTATTTTTTTTTGGCCCAGACCAAAAGCCCATACCCTCTCTGAAAAAAGAACAAATTGTCCAGCCTGGTGAAAAGCCAGACAAATGGGTAGATAAATGAGTACATTCGAAAGGCCTTTTTCCTCGAGCTGAATTCATTGGATGTCGTTGGACGGATGTGTCCATCCCTTAATCCAATGGAATCTTTCGGCCGGAAGAGTTTGATATACAAAAAATTTAAAAGGAGTTCAAGAAACTCAGAGAAAAATCGAGAAAAAGATTTGTGTTTAAGGGGAGAAAAACCGGCACGGTCCAGCATATTATTGAGGCCCTTAAGGCTGTAGCCTTCTCTTTTGTGTCCGTAGAAGTCAAGCTTCATCCCGAGGAAAGGGCGCAGTTTATGGAGAAGGAAAATTCTGCCTGTCCGGGGAGTGGCCAACAGTAGCTCTCCATCTTTTTTTAGGATGCGGTTGAGTTCTTTCAGACATCCTAAATCGTCGTCCAGGTGCTCGAGATAGTCGAGACTGACCACTTTGTCGAAAGATCCGTCTTTGAATGGAAGGCTGTCCGTCCCAAGCTGTACAATGCTGTTTTTGAGAAGGTCGAAAGAGGTTTTGCAGTTGACTAAATCCAGGTCGGCACTCACCCAATAGCCGCCTTTTTTCCTCAGAAAATAACTGAGTATGCCCTGCGCACACCCCAGATCGAGGACAATATCTGCGGGCTTGATATCGAGATGTTTTTCGAGAAGTTTTAGTTTTTCCCTCTTTTTGAGGGACCTTTTCACCAACTGCAGCTGCCAGGATTCTCCACTCATGAGGAAGAATTATATCATAAATATTGGGGCCAGGCTTTCATAACGTAAATATTGGGGCCAGGCTTTCATAACGTGCATTATTTTATAAAAGGAAAAAATTATGCACGTTATGAAAGCCTGGCCCCAGCTTGACTAAACAAGGGGTTCAATTTATGATGGAAACCAGATGAAATATGAGAATGTGATTGTCGGATCTCTCGAAACAAACTGCTATATCATTTACTGTGAGGAGACTCTTGAGTGTGCGGTTATGGATCCGGGTGCCGAGCCGGAATCGATATTTTTTGCTATAAATGAAAAAAAACTCAAGCCGGTTGTCTTGATCAATACACATGGCCATGTGGATCATATCGGAGCGAATAAAGATATCAAAGAGAGATATGAAATCCCTCTTTTGATTCATTCTGCAGATGTTCCTATGCTTAATAGCGTTCTTCAATCCGGACTCAGTCTTTTCCTGGGAGGAAAGGCTTCTCCTCCCCCTGATCGGTTGCTTGAGGAAGGGGATGAGGTGAAAATCGGTATCAGTTCTCTTAAAACAATTCATACTCCCGGCCACTCCCCCGGAAGTCTTTGCTTTGTCCAGGATGGACTTCTTTTTTCCGGTGATACGCTTTTCTGTGGAGGAGTGGGGCGTACGGATCTGCCTGGAGGATCAATGGAGAAGATGATGGATTCTATCAGGAACAAAATCCTTATCTTATCCGATGAAACCATTGTTTTTCCCGGCCATGGTCCTCATACGACTGTCGGCCAAGAACGGAATCTGAATCCGTTTATCCGATGAAAGAACCTCAAGCATCGCCTGAGAAATCTCTTCAGGTATTTCTCGAGTATCTGTCCGTCGAAAAGGGACTCTCCTCGAATACATGTCAGTCTTACGCACGGGATCTTCAAAAACTTTTGGATTTTTTTGAGGGTGAGAAGATTGACTGGCATAAGGCCCTCGAGAAGGATTTGGTCAAGTTTATCCATTACCAGAGCCGGTTGGGGCTGTCTGCCAGATCATTGGCTCGACTCGTTTCCTCTCTGAGATCCTATTACTCTTTTCTTATTTTGGATGGAGTTATAAAGGTCAATCCCACGGCCAATTTGTCGGCCCCCAAAATCTGGTTTTCACTTCCAAAGTTTTTATCTGTCAAGGAGGTCGAACGTCTTCTCCTGCAACCAGATGAGAAAGAGGTCAAAGGCTGCAGAGATAAAGCTATGCTGGAACTTCTTTATGCTACAGGACTGCGGGTTTCGGAGCTTGTCTCTCTCAAAAAGAACGATGTTAACCTGGAGAGTGGATTTCTTATCTGTAAAGGCAAGGGAGGCAAGGAAAGGATCGTCCCTCTAGGAAATTCTTCTTC
>CAZEWV010000381.1:0-3132 GCA_964516025.1 uncultured Eubacteriales bacterium | reverse complement strand
TCTTCCGTGGCAACAGTGTAGACGTCTCCATCCCATTTGTATGTCGGATCGTCAGGCAGATAAACTGTGACAGATCTGGCCCAAGGGGCCCCGGACCTGTGGTTGAAGTAGGCGCTAAAAAAGATGTCCAACGGCAGGATGACTGTGCTTTGGATTTTGATGTTGAGTGGACGGTCCTGTCCTAACCTTCCGTCGGAGAAGACGAAAGAGTTAGGCGTGTTGAAGCTTTCGGAGACACCGGAAGAGGCTTCGTAATCCCCGCCAATGTTGCCCCAGGTCTTGCTCCAGACAAATGAGGCTAAAAGCTGCCAGCGGTCGGCCATTCTTTTATTGAAGAGCAGCTGAAGGGCCAAGTATTTTCTGTAGGAACCCGTAACATTTGTTAAAAAGTAATGGGTTTCGGGAGCATCCGCTAGTTCAACATAGGCATAGGAATCTATGTCATCTTCCGTTTGGAATAGCCCGTCGTCACCGGGATCGGCAAAGTTGAATTTTTCCCAGTAAGGGCTGTTTTCGGCATAGCCTTTCCAAGCCTCCTCTTTTCCGAGACCATAGTCATTGACGTCTTCGAAAATATTCTGTTTGTGTTTGTAGATGGCCACGAGAGTGACACTAAAGTCTTTGGCCATTTCTCGATCGATACCCAAGGTGAGTTCATTGGTGTAGGGGGCTGTTGCATCGAGGTCGACTTCCCTCTCGAGTGAAAAGGTGAATGGATCGGGAGGCAGGTAAATCAGGTCAAATCTGTCTGCGGCTGGATCGATGGTTCCATTTTGGTTGTCATCATACCAGTACCACTCGCCGGAATTAGGATAGTTGGGATTGGCAAGAGAGTAGTACTGGATCATTAAATACTCATTGTATCTGGACCAAGAGCCTTTGACGTTGGTTTTACCATCCCCAAAGAGATCATAGGCAAATCCTAGTCTGGGAGAAAAATGAGTCCAGGTGAGAACATCCATTGCCGGGAGTGTGTACTCGCTGAAAGGGGATTCTCCAAGAGTGGCAAGCAAACCATAGGGATCGGCGGAGGCTGCCTTGACCTGTTCGGGAAACGAACCTTTGGAAGTGTCGAAGCGGATACCAAGATTCAGGGTGAGTCTTTCTCCAATGGTGATACTGTCCTGGAAAAAGGCCCCTATGTGTGTCATGTTATTTTCCTGGATAGAGCTTCCTTCGATCGGTCCGCAAATGAAGGAATAGATGGTATGCCGGTATGGTTCGGATGGAGTTGGATAGGAGGGGCCACCTTTATAATAATTGATACCGAATGGATTTCTTCTCCACCAATCCCACTTTCCGCTTGTGGCTTCGAATTCCGCCCCGGCCTTGAATTCATGGGAGACACCAAAGAGGTTGTCCTTGAAAAGTGTGACCGTGATATTGGGATTAAATCGTTTCCTGAGATAGGTTTCTTCATACCGAGGATTATTTCTGTAAATATCGTAGTACCTGTCATAATACTGAGGGGTATTTGGAAGAGCATATTCGCTAAAAGGAATAGGGAAAAAACGGCGGATGTAGCCCATGCGCATATCTACAAACAGGTTTTGGTTGAGAACCCAGTTTATCTGTCCCGAGAGGGTGTGTCCTTTTTCTCCGTCCCAGGTTGTTGTGGCGGTTATATCCCTGAATGAATCGATGCGGTTGGTGTAGAAATTCTCGGTGATCGTGCTCAGATTGAACGTAGTCATCAAGCGGATGTTGGAGGCGAGCTGGAATGTTAATTTTCCAAAAAGATTGTTTTCTTTGTGAGGAGCTCGATCCATGGTGTAAACCCTTTTCCCCATAGCTTGAGTTTCATCCCAAATGATGTGATGAAAATCTCTTTCCCAAGTGAAATAGCGGCCGTTTGTGAAAAACCAGACTCTGTTCTTGATGATAGGGCCACCAAAAAACAGGGAGAAGTCTTTCCAATTATTCCAGCCTGAAGGGGCGCTTTGTCCAACGGCTTCGAGGTCGACTTGGCTGAGAAGATCTTCCACCAGAGCGCCGCTGTAATACTCGGCCGTCCCCCCGCCGTGAAATTCATTTCCACCGGATTTGGTCACGATGTTTATGAATCCTCCATCGGCAATTCCCACTTCGGCCGGGTGACCGAATAAACCCATCTCGACCTCTTCATAGACATCGATGGAGATATTTGTCATGGGGTACATAACTACCGGATCGTTAATGGTCACTCCGTCGATTGCGTATTGATTGCCGCGGATCGTACCCCCTGAAATATAAGATGTTCGTCTATAGCTGACACCCTCTGAGACTGAGCCCGGCACAGAGTTTAAGATATCATACAGGTCTCGGGCCATGGGAATATTATAGATGTATGATTTCGAGTAATTGACGGCGGTTTTGGATGTGATGACATCGACTGTGGGCGATTCGCCGGCTACTGTTACCACTTCTTCGAGGGCGCTCATGATCAGAGTGATATTGATGGTTGTGCGTTTCCCCACGCTGACTCTGAAGTCCTTGCGGATTGTAGACTGAAAGCCGGGCATATCAAAAGTCAGCTGATAGCCATCACCAGGAGGAACTGAGGGAAACCTGAAGGACCCGGTGGCCGAAGTGACAAATGTCATCAGGCCCTGCAGTTTGGGGCCTTCAAGTGTGACCGAACAGCCAGGAATGGCATAGTTTTCGTTGTCGACAACTCTCCCGCTGACTGAACCGGAGAGTATTCCTTGAGCGCTGGTGAAAGAATGGAGTCCTATGGAAAGCAGCAGCACCAAAAGGACCTTGATTGAGTTCTTAATCAATTTTTCCTCCTCCAACGATATTTCGTTAAATGTTTTTAATTCCGTTTTCTTTTGCGTAATAGGCGGAACCGATGAGTCCGGCGTGATTGCCAAGAACGGCTTTTTCTATGCTGCAGCAGTCGAATCCGGCTTTAAACGATCTTTTTTGAGCTTCATGAATGGCCGGTTTGACAAGGAAGTCTCCGGCCTTCATTCCCCCTCCTCCAAGAAGGATTTTTTCGGGATTGAGGAGATTGATGGCGATGGAAAGTCCAATGCCCAAGTAGCGGCCCGCCATGGCAAATGCCTCCTGGGCCGCCTTTTCGCCGGCAAGGGCTTTTTCATAAACCTGTTCCGCATCCGTTATGTTATCAATAGGGTTGAGCAAGTGATA
>CAZEWV010000380.1:0-3133 GCA_964516025.1 uncultured Eubacteriales bacterium | reverse complement strand
GTTTCTTGCTGTTCACTCTGGAGATTTCGGAAAAGAGTGGGAAAATCTCTCTGGAGTGAAAGAGATTGTTCTATGTCATGGATATATTCTTTAATCGTCTGGAGGATATTTTCAGCACTTTCGGTTGGGATATCTTCAGAAATTGTATTTGCCAGCTTCTCACAAATATCTTTAATCATATAAGATTCTAAGGGTGACATCAGGTATATTTCATCCAATCTCTTTTGGATACGCACCGACACTTCTTTTAAAAGCCTGTCGTTATCAGATAGTTGTCCCGCAGCATACAAAAAGATCGGGATACTGAATTCATCGGATAGGTTCGACGGCAAAGCTAAGATATTTTTGTAAAGAGAGACGGCTTCTTCAATTTGACCGGATTTCATCAGCACTCTGGACAGCAATAGTTTTGCATAACTTTGCTGCGTGTTTGTAAGAGTTGTTTCCGAGATTTTGCGGTACAGCCGGGCAGCAAGAGTAAAATCCTTTTTAACAAGTTCTTCATTTTCGGCCCGTTGAATTCTTTGAATATAAGTATTTTGTTTGAGAGAGTGTAATTCTGAACTGCCTGCAGGACTTATTTCCCATGGAAGTTTCAGTTGGTTGTTCTCGACTTGACCGAAAAGCACGACCTCCGGATTTTTGTACTCTGTCGAAAAAGATTCAGCACTTTTTTCCTGGTTTTTGATGGTTTCCAACCTGGTAAACAGATACTCACTCATTTCAGATGTGATTCTTCTGCGTTCATCCGAAGCTCTTTTCTCAGCCAGTTCCCGTTCCTGGCCGATCATACGGAGGCTCAATACGACTAGAACAATGCTGGGTAAGACAAAGACGAGAAGAAACAAAAGGATCTGTTTACGGTAATGTAAAGATTCCTTAAACAAAAAAAAGCCTCTCTTTGAGGTCAATATTATAACTGTATCCCATCTCGTGATATGTCATGAAAATGTCATGCAAAAGGAGAATTTATGGTTTTGTGTTTAAGAGTCCGCTACTTGAGCAAGAGCCTTATCCAATAGAGTTTTAAGCCCCCTCTTTTTTGCACTGTCCTGCAGATAGTTAAAGTCTAACCTTTTGTCCTTTATTCTTAAAACTCCTTTAACATCATTCCATTGCCTCTCGGAAATACATCCGCCTGATTTATACCACTGAAGTTTGCTTAAGATAATATCTTCTGCACTGGCTAGATACAGATCCTGTCCCTTTTCCTCAGTCACCTGATATTTTTCTCTTCGACTCATTTCTTCTCTTGAGAGACCATCGTTCTTTGAAAGAAAAACATCGATTTTAAACATCGTTGAGAGATGAATGACATTGAATGAAGATCGGTCTAGGATGGCCATTCTAATTCTGTCTTCATCGACATAGAAATCATTTTGAAGTGAATGAAATAAGGATTGGACATGTTGTTCCTTGATATCGG
The DNA here is from genome assembly GCA_964516025.1 of uncultured Eubacteriales bacterium. Classification (GTDB taxonomy): domain Bacteria; phylum Acidobacteriota; class Aminicenantia; order Aminicenantales; family Aminicenantaceae; genus JAUWVG01. The sequence continues at coordinate 1,707 of CAZEWV010000380.1, read as the reverse complement.
CAATCAGGTCCACGTCAGCTGTTGCCCTGGGAATACCATGAAGCGAACTGGCTAATGAACCCACAACATAGTAAGGAATTTTGAGCTTTTCAAAGATAACTGCGATTCTCCTTGTTATTTGGACTGGTTCGGCAAGAGTCACTTCAATATCCTTTTATTTTAGGGTCCCAGTCAAAAACTCGGATCATTGTGTTTCTATCCATCCAAAGGGATGCGAGGCGAAGTTTCTGTTCATGTTCCGGGATTTCCCCATATTGTTTTCGTATCCTGGACAGGGCAAGCTGTTGTATAGCCTTGTTGAGCTCACTGACTCTTTTCATCTTTTCCCACGATGTCATTTTGCGATATCCTTCGATGATAATTTTATCTATACGTGGGGGCGTATCTTTCATTTGGAATTCTCTCTAAGATATATTTTATTTATACATTATTTTTTAAAAGGAAAAAAGCACGTTATGAGAATTATATCACAATGACAAAAGAACTCATTTTATGGAATAATAATTATCTATCAAAATGAAAGAAGTTTATCCTGGCATCTATCGTATCATTGAAAAGGGAGCACTCCGTAATCTGAAGCCTCCCGAAAATATCTACGTTTTCGCAGGAAGTGATGGTCTTATCTGCGATGCCGGTTATGGGAACAAACAGACGGTTAGAAAACTCATTGCGAACATAAAAAAGATCGAAGAACTTTACAAAAAACAGGATAAGCCTTTTACTATCACACGCGTTTTTGTCAGCCACAGCCATCCCGATCACTTTTCCGGGCTCAAACTTCTGCAAAAACATATGGGTGTCAAAGTGGTTGTGACTAGAAAAACGGCGGACATCATCAAAAACAAGAAGAGTTTTATTCGGAGCCACCACGCCTCTTCCTATGATCTGATGAAAGTTAAATCTTCAATGATCAGTCGTTTATGGGGTGGAATTCATGGCATATTCAGGTGGTTTTTTTATAAATCCCTTGTGGGCCTAACATTCCTAAAAAATCCCGATATAGTGATCGAGGAAAACTCAAAGATATCTATCAATTGTGAAATCTGGACAATTTTCCCTACTCCCGGGCACGCATCAGATCATGTCTCTCTCTATAATGAAAAAAAAGGCGTTCTGTTTGCTGGAGACAATATCCTCAGACGCGTCACAACCTGGCTTGGCCCTCCTGATTCCAATTTAAGCGATTACATCCAAACGATCGAGAATTTATCCCGTCTTCCGAATCTCCAAGTGATCTTTAGTGCCCATGGCGGTCCAATCACCAATCCCAAGGAACGCATTCAGGAAGTCCTCAAGCACCGTCTCAGAAGAACGAATCAGGTTAGAAGCATTGTTCAAACAAGAGGAACACAGGGCATCACTCCGGACGAAATCATCAGGGAGTTATACCCCAACGTAAAATTGATGAAACACGAATTAGCCCGCGGCTGGGTCGTACTGACTTTAAGATTCATGGAGGAACTCGACCAAATTCGATCCGTTTCTGGAAAAAAGGACATATTATTTTTCCCAAAAACTCAGTTTTCGGATAATTGAGTCGAGACACTTTCCTGTTTTATCGGCAAAAGGATTGAAATCTCAGTCCCTTAAATCCTAAATAATTAAAGCTAGCGTTTATACAAGCCAAGTTTATAACTGATCTCCACAGAGCTCCAAAGAGATATAAACATACTGAAAGCCAGGCGGATAAATTCAACGGAAACAGGT
>CAZEWV010000379.1:0-3147 GCA_964516025.1 uncultured Eubacteriales bacterium | reverse complement strand
ACATTCGTTTGAAGCATGGATTTGTCTATCTTGTGGCTGTTATGGATCTCTACAGCCGTTACATCGTCTCCTGGAAGATTTCCAACACTCTGGAGACGGATTTCTGCTGTGAAGCCTTAAAAGAAGCCCTGGAGAGAAGAAAACCGGAATATTTCAACACCGACCAAGGGGCCCAGTTTACCAGCAAGGAATTTATCTCGATCCTCAAATCGGAAAAGATAAAGATCAGCATGGACGGAAAAGGCCGGGTGATTGATAATATCTTCATAGAAAGATTCTGGAGAACCCTGAAGTACGAGGAGGTCTATACCAAATCATATGAGACAGTTTGGGAATGTAAAAAAAGCATCGGGGAATTTATAGAGAAATACAATGCCCAGAGACTGCATCAATCCCTGAAGGAATATGACACGCCTCTGGAGGCTTATCTTCAGATGAAATTGGCGGTGGCATGTTAAGATGGAAATACACCTAAAAAAAGATTTAAATTTGGTCTTGACATCCAGACCATTTCAATTTGTCGATGTCCAGAAGGCAAGCGCCAATACAGAAGTCCTGATGATAGAAATTTTGCTTCCGGAATTGAAATCCGGTGAGTACGAACTGGAAATTGAGATTCTTGATGAAAACACACTCGCTCGTTCTTTTGTCCGGAAATTCCTTGTTAAAAAATAAGGGAAAGGGCGGCAAAAAAAGATCAGTATTTCACTTCGGTTTCGACAATAAAAAATTTGTACTTATCATAAATTATAATCGTTTTTGAGACCCTTTCTTTTACCTTAATTCCTATTCCTCTTCTTCCCGCACGTTCATGCTTTTCATCAAAAACTGTCTTACTGGGAAATCTGATTCCTTTTTTTTCTATGAAATAATCATGAGTTATTGTAATAAAAGGCAAAACATTTCTATCTAGTATTATCTTTTTTTCAAAGCTCTCAAAACCGGCGAGAGATGTCTGCTCAATTTCTATCCTCAATACACTGAAATCTTTTTTATCAACCCATATCTTTCCATAATTTGGTTTTCCTTCAATTGTTTTTTTAGGCTTTGCTTCAATCACAAAAACCTCTCTTCTTTTTATAGTTTCTTCCTCAATGATCTTGTAATCATAATTATCTTGCCACTTTTTACCCATAAGTCCGATAGGGCCATATACCGGTCTTTTGGAATAGAATCTTTTTGTTTTTATGGGGGCATTCTTTTCGTTTTTTCTCTTTCCGTTTTCTCTCAGTAATAGTCTCGTCTCATCAATTTTTTCACCTTTTTTGACCAATTGGTAATCATAAACATAAACATTTCTTTCTAAATTCGACCTTCGAGGATTACTCTTATATATTTCTTCTTTCATTGTTTCTTTACACACAAAATAAAGGGCCACATTTTCCAATCTTTCGCAGTACTCAGCGCATTTCTCCAAGATTATTTCTAATTCTTCTTGATAAGCTGTTAAGGAATTATCAGCCTGACTGTAAATTTGATTCGAGAAAATAATTAAAATAAGAAATGAAATCAGCACCCCATGCTTTTTCATTTTTAACTCCCTTTTAAAACACCTCGCTCTTATCGAATCCGGAAAGTTCTCGAAGTCACGGCTTCCAGATTATAATTGGGATCGCTCAGAGTAATATTGAGGGTGTACATATCCGGTTCAATATATGGAAACTTGATCTCGATTAATAATATATCATCCCTCTCGAATTTCCCGGATTTGACAATGTTGAATTCAAGCGGGATATTTCGTCCGCTCGGACCATGGGTGAGTTCAATCTTCAAATCAATATTCAGGTTCTCTAAACTGCCGGCGGAGTATCGCAAAACAGCTAATAGTTTTTTTACACTTCGATCCACTTCTTTTACAAGAGGAGAATGTCTGCTGGAGAGGTAGGGATAGAGTTCATTTAAAGAGAGGGTTTTAATCTTCCGTCTATTCTCCTCCTTTACGGCCTTAAAGTAGATGCTCTCTTTTTCCGGAATGAGCAGGAAGGGCGGATAGACATTCAGTCCGAATTCCCTGAACTCAGGAACCTCAACAGAAGTCGTCCCAATCGCGCTCTTTCCTGAGACTAGATTACGGACTATTACGCGGCACTCATACAGACCGGGATTTAATCTGGTAATGGAGTAATGATGAATGGGTGTGCGTTTTGTGGAATCAAAATTCAGGACCGCCCATCCGGAATCGATGATGTTTCTTTCCTCATCGAAAACAAGCGTAATGATTTCCGTATCATTCAGGAAGACTTCTTCCAGAGTTTCAGGCCTAATCTCAGAAAGAAGGACCAGCCTTGAGCCTTCCTCTCCCGTGATAGGCAGTCCTTCTAAGGAAAAAGGTTTCGGAGCTTCGGAACGGGGAGCATCGCTGAATGCTAGATCAGCCAGATGAAGCTTCCTCTCGGCTTCGGAATATAGAGAGTAGGGCTTCGGATTGAAATAGCCTCTCTGCGCATAAATCACATAGTCCTTTCCCTTGACTTCTATATTTATCTCGTGATACTCACCGTTCCACTCCTGCTCGACGTAATAACCCAGGACATAATAATTACTGGTCATCTGCTGGATGTCCAAAGCAATGGTTTCAATATCATCGGGATCTTCAAAGTGTTTTCCCCCCGAGGATATGGCCAGTTGTTTTAAGGACGCGCCCATCCCGGTCTCAAAATAGCCTTTGAGGTAGTGGAATTTCCAATTGGTATCGACAGTGTAGACACGGCAGTTTGCAGAGGCGAGCCTTTTTCCCAACCGATCGAATCTTACTTTTCCCCCCGCTCCTCTGGAGAAGAGAACAATATTTTTTATTCCCGGAATATACTGAAGAGATATAGACAGATCCTCCAGTGCGTAAAAAAACACACTCAACGGTTTCGCATGTGCCCCCCAACTTGGCCCACCGGAACCCATCGGAATAATCCAGTTAAGCACAACCGGAAGAGCTCTGGCTTTTTTGATCGCAAAAAGTACTTTTTCCATATCAGTCGTTAAATATTCATGTAGGACAAATCCCGCCGATGGTTGGAACGAAAAGACTCCCACCTCATCTCCGGGCTGAATCTGTGTCTCCACAAAGTAGCGGGCTACACGCTTGGACTTGATGACTCCTATGGGATCATTCCTCTGAATATCTAAAAATATAAAGAATTTCCGATTCAT
>CAZEWV010000378.1:0-3175 GCA_964516025.1 uncultured Eubacteriales bacterium | reverse complement strand
GTCGACGACTTCTTTCATGCAGTGCCACTGGTTTTTCCCTTTTTTTTTCCATTTTCTCCATCCATCATCGATCAGGTAATATTCGAATCCAAGTTTTGCCGTACGATCTATCCATTCATATTGTTTATTGAGATTCGGTTCTCCTACAGACCACCAGTGCCAGGCTGCTTTTCCTGGAGAAATCCAATCCGCTTTAGCCAGATCTTCACTGGGAGGTGGGCTGAGGTTTGTACAGAGGTCTGAGTTGACCAGCCCATCCAGGTCGGCACAAATGATGGTCAGACGCCAAGGCGTTTCCAGGTTTCCAAAGTGCAGCCATCCTTTTCTATCCCATGGAAATTGAGCTTGCAGTGTGTTGGTTCCGGTTAGGAGAAGGCTCATTCCGCTGTATCCAACGAGGTTTCCTTCGGAAACTAGAGCATATCCTAAATTTTTTTGAAGTTTTATGGTAGCTGGTGGCCCCAACTTTGTCCCTATATTCATATTAGAGAGTTCAGATTCTTTATAAACGCCTTCATAGACTTTGGTGTTATTCTGCCACCAGATTCGACATCCGGGTGGGAATTTCCAGGAGGATTTTTCTCCAATAATTTTGCGGCTTTTTTTTCCAGGGACAATGTATTGATAGGCACACCCGTCGTTAAACACTCGGAGTCGGAGATAATATTTCGTGAGACTTGCTTCATGAAGAACAGGAATAAGAGCTTCGTGGTAAATATTGAGTGCCGTATTGTGAACGCCTCGAAGTGAATATGTGTCTTTGTGTGAACTAAACTGAGGTGTTTTAAGAATAATCCCTTGACCGAGGTCTATACGGTTGATATTTATACCCAAAGCAGACGGAAGGAGAACTGGTTGATTTTGAAAAGAAACCGAATATGCCAGCCGTCCATCCTCTTGAACATAAACTTTTGCTTCTATTTTTCCATCTGGGCTGTCGACTTGAATTTGGTTTTGAGCAAAAGCAGAGATAGCCGCCAAAAAGATGAAAGACAGAGTCAGTAATAGTGAAAATTTTTTCATCTTGTGTCCGTTTTTCGATTTATCCAGGTTATATATCATGAGCTGAAAGGTTGTCAATGTGCGGATTTGAATTAAGCCTTTCGAAAATATTTAAAAACAGATAAAATATTTTTGGACCGAGATGATAAAGGCAGACAGCTTGACTGGACTTATTAGTGATGTCTAAGAAAAATTTAATCCTATTTTTTTGTATTTTTCTTGTCTGTTTAATTTTTATTATTCCTGAAGACATAGAAGCACAGACTTATACATCCTTTCAATCTGAACTCAACGGCATTGTCGAGAGAACTCGATTACGTCTAGGTCCTTTCAGAATCGTGCCGCGCATCGATTTCCAGTTTTTGCGGTATGAAGGGAATATCTTCTACCAGAGAGAGGATGAAAATCCTGTCTCGGATTTTACTTCAACCATTTCTCCGGAACTCAATGTCTACCTGATTTTTAAAAACAGATTGATTTTACTTCTAGCTGACCGGCTTTCCTATGTCCATTACTATAAGTACAGAGAAGAAAGACGACTCAACAATAACTTCACCTCAGAGATGAAATTGCTTCTTCTTAACAAATTCGTCCTAACCGGATCGTTCGCCAACACAAGAAATCGAGGACGGCCTACAAGTGAATTTAACATAAGGGCAAACGAATACCGTGAGAGCTTTAGAGGGAGTTTATTCTACGAAACACCCCGGCAGACGTCTATAGGTATATCCTATTCACAGAGCAAAATATTTTATGATGACATCACCTTTCCCGGACAAGAGGTTTCTCTCTCCCGTATCTTCAACAGAAAGGAAAAGAATATTGGATTTGAATTTAACTACCATGTGTTCTCTGAAAGCTTCTTTTTTATAACTGGCAGCTATACGGATCATGATTTTGAACATACGGAGGACTTTGATAGACGATCTTACAGCCTCCAGGCTCAAACCGGGCTACGCTTCCCATTGATTGGAGGCCTTACAGGAACATTAGCTTTGGGATTGAAACAAATTATGCCAAGAGCTCAAGGTATGGAGGGAAGCACAGGATTGATAGGAAATACGGGTCTGAATTTCAGGAGCGGTCATCTCGGTGCCCGGATTTCATATAACAGAGATTTTCCTTTTTCTTTCTGGGAAAACAACGTATTTTTTATCGATAACCGGTATTTATTTGGAGGGTCTGTTTATCCCACCCGGTTTTTAAGAATTGATTACGATTACTCTATAGGGAATTCCAGGTATCCTAAGCTAATCCCTCTTTTTCATCCAGACGGAAGTTTTGAGAATATCCGGAGAATAGATAACTATCGAATCCACACAGTGCGCCTAGTTTTCAAAATCTTCAAAGAAATTGGACTTGGAATCAGTGCAAACCAGTGGGCGAGGGACTCAAACTACCTGGGCGAAAGCCGGAGTCAAATCTATCTTAGTGCGTACCTGACAGTGGATTTTTAAAACAAAAATATTCATATCACCCCAGTATTCATTCCTCTCACCCTTTAGAGTGACAAAAAGGGGGAGAAATTCATCCCTTCATTCATCTGACTAGGGTATTCATTAAATTCGGAACCCATCTATAATAAAACTCTAAAAACAAGAGAAATGACTCTGTTGCAGCGTAGCTCTATAAAAAGAGGCCGTTGTTATATTTGATGTTTTCCTGTTGTTTTTGAGCAGAAAATGAAGAATTGTCCTCTGCCATCTAACGGCGGTAGCCTATCCAAAAACCGAAAAAAATGAACACAATCCAGAGGATAATAAAAAATACTGGGGTGATGATTTTGGCGAATCTTGTACGCAAAGTTTTTACATTTTTTTACATCATGCTGATGGCTCGATATCTGGGAGTGGCGGAATTCGGTGTTTTTACTTTCGCGGTAGGATTTGCAGAACTATTTGTCTTTTTGACTGATCCTGGTTTGAATACACTCATCGTCAGGGATGTGGCGAGGGATAAGTCTTTGGGCCGTAAGTATCTTGGAAATGTGGCCGTGATGAAATCGATTTTTGTTTTTGTTTTTTTTGGATGGCTTGCCCTCTTTGTGAATGTGCTTGGATATTCAACCCAAACCGTTCATGTCGTCTATCTGATTGCAATTCACATCATTTTACGTCAGTTTTCTAATATGCTCTATGCGCTGTTCCAAGCATATGAAAAATTGGAGTTTCAA
>CAZEWV010000377.1:0-3182 GCA_964516025.1 uncultured Eubacteriales bacterium | reverse complement strand
TTCTGCGGTTTTCCGTCTCGCGGAAGCGGGAATTTCTGGCCGATGCCAACGGTGCCCTTCTGACTCGTTACCCCCCAGGACTGGCCTCGGCTCTCAAAAAACTCGATGCGGACCGGGAACCTTTAGAAGTTGCCAATAAAGCCACTGCACATCTCTACATCGTCAATCCTTTAAAGGACCTCAAAGGCAAGACCAACAAAATGTTTTCCACCCACCCCCCTATTGAGGAACGTATTGCCTCTCTCGAAAACATGTAATCCTGTCAATCCAGGGTAAAGCAAAAAAAAGTTGAAATGGAGGGGGGGATAATTTATAATGGCATCCCCTGGTGGGGTCGTAGTTCAGTCGGTTAGAACGCCGGCCTGTCACGCCGGAGGTCGCGAGTTCGAGTCTCGTCGGCCCCGCCATTTTCCCCCCATTCCTCTTCTCAAGTTGACACGGGTTTTTCCGTGTGGTACGTTTTTTTTAGAATTTGAAATCATAAAAAATGGAGACAAGAACATGAATATTAAACGATTATGTATTCTAGCTATTGTTGTTATCGTCATTTTCCCGGCAGTAGGTTGCCAAAAAGCCGAGCAGATTTCTGAGACCACTGCCGAGGAGTTTAAATGGCAGGTCGACCAGTTTGCCGATCTGAGAATCCTTCGCTATCAGGTGACGGGTTTTGAGACACTTCCGGCCGCCCAGAAGGAATTGATATACTACCTGAGTGAAGCCGCTCTCTGCGGCCGTGATATCATCTTTGCCCAGAATTACAAACACAATCTGACGATCAGGAAAACTCTTGATGCTATCGTCGAAGGCTACAAGGGCGAGCGCAGTGATCCCCAATGGGACCAGTTTATGGTCTACACCAAAAGAGTATGGTTCTCAAATGGAATTCACCACCATTATTCCACAGACAAATTCATTCCTGGATTTACACCCGAATATTTTTCTTCCCTTGTCAAAGAATCCGAAGGCGTGGAGTTTCCCTTGGACCAGGACATGTCACTCGATGATCTCATCGCATTTCTCAAGCCCATCCTTTTTGATCCGGATATCGATGCCAAAAAAGTCTCTCAGGATTCCTCTAAAGATCTGGTCACAAATTCTGCTGTCAATTTCTATGAGGGGGTCACTCAAGCTGAGGTCGAAAGCTATTACAAAAGTATCACAGATGAGGAGGACACCACTCCGATTTCTTACGGTCTCAATTCCCGGGTTGTGAAAAAAAATGGAAAAGTGACCGAAGAAGTCGCCTTCCTTAATGGGATTTATGCCCCTGCGATCCAAAAAATTATCTACTGGCTTGAAAAAGCTGCCGTGGTCGCCGAAAATGACCAACAGAGACAGGTGATAGAAAAACTCATCGAATACTACCGAACGGGCGATCTCGAAAAATTTGATGAGTACAATATCCTTTGGGTCAACGATTTGGAGTCAAGAGTTGATTTTGTCAATGGCTTCATTGAAGTTTACAGTGATCCCATGGGGATGAAGGGCAGCTGGGAGTCTGTGGTCAACTTTAAGGACCTTGAAGCCACAAAGCGGACCGAGGCGATATCTTCCAATGCGCAGTGGTTTTCAGATAACTCCCCTATAGATCCCCGCTTTAAGCGGGATGAGGTCAAGGGCGTTTCGGCCAAAGTGATCACGGTCGCCATGCTTGGAGGCGACACCTATCCCGCCACGCCCATCGGCATAAATCTACCTAACGCCAACTGGATCCGGAAAACTTTTGGTTCAAAATCCGTGACACTGGGGAATATCACCTATGGCTACAATCAATCTTCACTGAATTCTGGCTTTGGACAGGAATTTTCTTATTCGCAAGAGGAATTAGAGAGAGCCCAAAAATATAAAGCCCTGACCGGAAATCTGAATACAGATCTCCATGAGGTTTTGGGACATGCGTCCGGTCAACTGCTGCCGGGAGTCACAGGGGAAGCGCTTAAAAATTATCATTCGCCTATCGAGGAATCACGTGCGTCCCTATTTGCGATGTATTACATCATGGATGAAAAAATGATTGAGCTCGGTTTAATTCCAAGTATCGACGCCGCCAAAGCCGAATATGACAGTACGTTCCGCAACGGGATGATGACCCAGCTGACCCGCATCCAACCCGGCAAAACAATTGAACAGGCACACATGCGTGGGAGGGCGCTTGTGTCTCACTGGGTGTACGAAATGGGGCTGCCGGAAAATGTGATCTCTAAAGAGATCAAAAATGGAAACACATATTTTGTGATTAATGACTATCAAAAACTCCGACAACTGTACGGCGAGCTGCTTGTAGAGGTCCAGCGCATCACAAGCGAGGGTGATTATGAAGCCGCACGTGATCTTGTTGAAAAATATGGCGTTCAAGTCGACCAGAAACTCCACAAAGAGGTCCTCAAGCGTTATTCCAAACTGAACCTGGCTCCCTACGGCGGTTTCATGAATCCGGTCTTCACGCCGGTTATCGAAGACGGCAAGATTGTGAATATCAACGTTTTGTATCCGGAAGATTATGTCAAACAGATGCTGCGTTACGGCAAGGACTATTCCTTTTTATAGGAAGTATATAGCTTCTTTATGCTTGGAATGAATTGACGACGCAATATCATTTGTAGAGATTACCACGCTGCGCTCGTAATGACAGGGGACGACAGTTATTATGAATAGATTAGCGGAAGAATGGAGAGACTTTGTGGGGTTTCTTTGAATAGATTTTTTCTCTCGACAAAGTGCCGCTTTTTTTCCTGTACCTTTGGCCAGTTGAATCATTGATGTGGGCCATTTGGATCTTGACCATCTGGTCGAGAATGTCCAGCAAATTCTCGTGACGGCCGCCCAGGTTTTCTAAACCTTTGTTTTCAAGTTCTATCAGCAGAAAAAAAATGGCCTCGATCGTGGACAGGCAGAGGATGTTTGGCTGCTGTTTGATTAAAAAACGGGATGGTTCTTTCGGTGAAATTGAGATCCTTGGCAGATCATGGAGATTTTGACTCATCTTCATCATTTTTTTTGCCGCCTTCCATGTTCCGTCGATCACAAACACGAGGGGGATTTTGCCGTTTTTTGACAGCTGTTCCGGATCATATTCCGAGATATCTTTTGATGTTTTTCCCGGATAGAGGATAAAGGGATTGTATTTTTCGTCGGTGATAAGATCTTGGATATTAGGATGGATTGAAAAATCAAGACCGAAA
>CAZEWV010000376.1:0-3187 GCA_964516025.1 uncultured Eubacteriales bacterium | reverse complement strand
ATCCCGATTGAGAGAAGGAAAACGGGCAAATCTGTACGTCTTTTTCTGATCTGGGCAATGTCTGTAACAGTCAGCTGAAGTTTTTCGATCGAAACAACAGCCCATTCTTTTTGGTCGGATTTTATTATACGGAGAAAGATACGGTAAATCGTTATGAAAATGCGGCAGAGTCCTAAAAGCTGCCAATATAAAACAAGCATGATCACCAAGAACAGAACAGAAAAAAGAAGCATCAAAGGGGTGGAGAGAGACGTTGTCCCCAGCCCTACAGCGATGATGGCCAGTATGAGAAAGGGGCTGAGAGAGATCAGGTCATAGATAAAAGCCACGACAAAAGATGATGTGGCCGTGTTGAATGAGACATTCAATCTTTTGTTGAGGATGTAAATATATGAAAGAGATCCTATCCGGACAGGCAGGAGATCGACAAAGAGGTTGCGGATGAAGGTGACAAGGAACATATTTCCCCAGCTTATTTTTTGAGGATAGAGGAGAAGTTTATAACGCCAGGCACGCAGGAAGGATCCAAGAAGTGATATGACAAAAAAGGCCAAAAGAGCGGGGAGGAAAATATTGGAGAATGTATAGAGGAAGTCCTTTGTATCTACCTGTCTAAGCAGTATCCAGATTAACACAATAGAGATTACGAGAGAGAGCAGGATATATCCGATCCTTTTTTTTGACATAGTCCATTATCTTAAACAGACTCTCTGATTTAAGTCAATCGAATTGAGAGGGGAATTAAAGGGACATCATACTTAATTCGCCGAATTAAGTATGATGTCCCTTTAATTCCCCTCTCAATTCGATTGACTGGATATTATGCTCGGCTTATAATTCACTCATGGATAAAAAAGTGGATGCCATCATCGAAAAAGCTTTGGAAGAAGATTTACCTTCTGGTGACGTCACTTCAGAGAACATCATTCCTTCCGAATCTTTATCAAAAGCTGTCATTCTGGCTAAAGAAAGCGGGATTCTTGCGGGCATTTCTGTGGCAGAAAGCGTATTTAACAAAATAGATTCCTCTCTTTCTTTTAAAATAAAGAAAGAAGATGGCGGGGAGATCAAAAAAGGTGATGTATTGGCCGAACTGGAGGGACATTCCATATCTCTTTTAAAGGGAGAGCGAACGGCATTGAATTTTCTCCAGAGATTATCCGGAATAGCAACGATAACGCATCAATTTGTTCAAGCCTTGGAGGGAAGTTCAACAAAAATACTCGATACGAGAAAGACGACCCCAGGACTGCGTGTGTTGGAGAAATATGCGGTTAAAATGGGAGGAGGCTATAATCATCGTCAAAGTCTTTCAGATATGGTGCTGATCAAAGATAACCATATTAAGCTGATCAAAGGAATATCTGAAGCCGTTCAGCTGGCAAGGGCAAAGGTCAGCCCGGAAATAAAAATTGAAGTCGAAACAGCGTGTAAAGAAGAGGTGATTGAAGCTGTCAACAGCGGGGCTGACATGATTATGCTCGATAATATGCCTTTGGAGGAGATGAAAGACATTGTGGAGTTAGTAAAAAAGAGAGTGCCCCTCGAGATTTCAGGGAATGTCGATCTTCAAACAGCCAAAATATATGCTCATCTGGGAGTGGATTATATTTCGGTCGGCAGTTTGACTCATTCCTTCAAGTCATTGGACATCAGTATGGATATTATCGGCTAAAATCATGAAAAATGAAGGGATCCTAAGGACAGATGTTCTCGTAATAGGTTGTGGGATAGCCGGTGCCAGCGCAGCACTGGAAGCCGCAAAAAGCGGTCTAAAAGTTGTTCTCATCACAAAAAATTCAAAACTCGAAGAATCCAACACGTTTTATGCTCAAGGTGGAATTGTTTCTCTTGGCAAAAATGACAATCCAGAATTGCTCAAAGAAGACATCATGGAGACAGGGGACGGGATCAATAATCCTGAAGCTGTTGATATCCTGGCTAAAGAAGGGAAAAAGGCTGTGGACACAATTTTGATTAAAGAATTGGACATCTCATTTTCCCGCAGCTCACCGGATACACTCGACTATGCGCAGGAAGCGGGTCACTCGCGCAGACGCATTCTTCACCTCAAAGATACAACCGGAAAAACGATCGAAGAAAAACTTATTCAGGCATTAAAAAAGTTTTCGAACGTCACTTTCCTATCCGATCAAACGGCGGTTGACCTCTTGACTATACCTCATCATTCAAAAAATTTAACAGCCTATTACAAAGAACCGCAGTGCTTCGGTGCTTATGTTTTGGATAACCTCAGCAACCAGGTTCATCCCATATTTGCTCCCTACACTATTTTGGCCACCGGTGGATGTGGGGCTGTGTACCTTCATACTTCGAATCCATCCCAAGCTATTGGAGACGGATACGCCATGGCTTTTGGAGCCGGGGCGCGTATTGTCAACATGGAGTATATCCAATTTCACCCGACATCTCTTTATCATAGGGATGCCGATGGTTTCTTGATATCCGAAACGGTAAGAGGGGAGGGCGCCCGGTTGAAAACACGAGATGGCCGGACGTTTATGGAAAACTACAACAGCAAAAAAGAAATGGCTCCCCGTGATGAAGTCGCCAGGGCTATTTATGAAGAAATGATAAATAGTAACTCTGAATATGTCGACCTCGACCTTGCCTCGTACGCCAAATTTGATATAGAGAAGAGGTTTCCCAATATTTACAAAACATGTCTCGAATTCGGAATCGATATCACTAAAGAGTCTATTCCTGTTGTCCCTGCTGCTCATTACTGCTGTGGCGGCGTCCTCGTTGACAGCTGGGGGAGGAGTTCTCTTAAAGGCATGTACGCAGTGGGAGAGGTTGCCTGTACAGGTGTTCATGGTGCAAACCGCCTGGCTTCAACCTCTTTACTGGAAGGATTAGTCTGGGGAACAAGAAGTGCCCAGCAGATTGTTTCAAATTTTGATCCAGAGATTCCCTGTGAAATATCTGATATACATGATTGGTATTATCCCGATTTTGAAGAGGAGATAGATCCGGCACTGATCTATCAGGATTGGGTATCGATCCGGACAACGTTGTGGAATTATGTGGGAATTATTCGAACAAGGAAACGATTAGAAAGGGCAAGAGCTGATATGGACTATCTCCGCCATAGGATTGATAAATTTTATAAAGAAGCCAAAATGGATTCCCTTGTTGTGGGCTTGAAACACGGAATTCAGGTGGC
>CAZEWV010000375.1:1912-3194 GCA_964516025.1 uncultured Eubacteriales bacterium | reverse complement strand
TTTCTTCTTCCATATTCTTTTCCAACTTTTACAGCCCAGAAAAATATCTTTCGCTTCAACAAAGAACTAGCCAACACATTGTCAATAACTTTCGCATAGATCTTCTCAAAAACTCGAGGCACGCTGACCATGATATTTGGTTTGACCTCAAGAAGGTTTTCCCCAACAGCATCAATGCTCTCCGCAAAGGCAATAGAACAACCTTTATAGAGATAGGTAAACATGACCATCCTCTCCAAAACATGGGCCAGGGGTAGAAAAGAGAGAACCGTGTCTTTTTCTGAGAATTCGATAACAGTCGAAACGGCTTGTAAGTTACTGACAAAATTTTGATGTGTCAGCATAACTCCTTTAGGGATCCCTGTGGTTCCTGAGGTGTAGATTATCGAAGCCACATCTTCCGGTTTCCCGGCTAATGCCATTTGCTCAAACAGCCCGGAGTCCTGTTTATCCAATGTCTCTCCTCTGTCCATAACTTCACGGAGAGTAGAAACCCCATCGGCGGCTTGTGATGCAAAAGTAATATAATGCTCGACTTTATTCAGAGCATGTTTTATTTCCTTGATTTTGTTCCACAGTTCTTCATCAGAAAAACATACAATTTTTGCATCTGAATTATCGATGATGTATCTGACCTGCTCGGGCAAAAGTGTCGTGTAGATGGGGACCGTGATACCCCCTAGACACTGATTTGCCAGATCGGTCATGACCCATTCCGGCCGATTGCCGGAGAGAATGATAAGTTTGTTCCCGGGTTCCAAACCCAGATCTTTTAAACCAAGACAAATATTTTTAATCCTTTTCGCCACCTCATCCGTAGAAATTGGGATATAACTTCCCGCCTCCTTATAGAGCATCAAATTATCTTTGGGAAAAGATTTTATGGTGTTAATAAATAGCTGTCCGAGTGTCTCAACCATGGAATCCTCCTTCACACGGGGTGGACTCATTTTATGTAAGACAAGAACAGAAAGTCAAGCAGTCAGCTGATTCTGACCTTAGCCAGAGAAACCACTCGATCTCCCTTCTCCAGATTAATGATCTTGACACCCTGGGTAGCTCGTCCTATGGGCCGGACCTTCTCCGTTTTAATCCTGATGATCTTGCCCACCTGGGTTATCAGTAAAATCTCTTGATCGGCAATCGAAATCATTCCAATGGCATTCCCGATTTTTCTATTGACTTTAAGATTCACAACCCCTTTCCCGCCTCTTCTGTGTCTGGGATAGATACCGACCTTTGTCTTTTTCCCGAAGCCCATACTGCTGGCCGTAAACACAAA
>CAZEWV010000375.1:0-1812 GCA_964516025.1 uncultured Eubacteriales bacterium | reverse complement strand
AGATACCGACCTTTGTCTTTTTCCCGAAGCCCATACTGCTGGCCGTAAACACAAACTCTTCTTCATTTTCAGCAATAACCATTCCTATGATTTCATCCTTGGAACCCAAGGTAATCCCCCTCACTCCCGCAGCCGTACGGCCCATAGGCCGGACATCTTTTTCACTGAACTTGACGGCCTTCCCGAGTTTTGTTCCGATGAGAATATCTTTTTTCCCGTCTGTCAACTTTGCTTCGAGAAGTTTTATTTTTTTGCCCAGGGAGATGGCGATGATCCCACCTTTCCGGATGTTTTTAAAATCGCTCAATTTTGACTTTTTGATCCTGCCGTTCGAACACAGCATGACAAGATAACGGTCTTCAGCAAATTCTTTTACAGCCACAACGGAACTGACTTTTTCATCCGGGGCCAGATCGAGAAGATTTTTTATGGATTTCCCTCTACTGGAGACTCCCACATCGGGAACATAAAGGGTTTTGAGCCAGTACAGATGCCCCTTGTTCGTCAGGAACAACATATAACTGTGAGTGGAGCAGATGAAAAGATTCTGAACGATATCCTCCGCTTTCATGCTGATTCCCCTTCTCCCCTTCCCGCCACGGCTCTGAAATTTATAATAACTTAGTGATGTCCGCTTGATATACCCGGAAGAGGTATAAGTCACGGCAACATCTTCCTCTTTGATTAAATCTTCCATTTCCAGCTCATTGATATCGTCCTTGACAAGCTCTGACTTTCTAGCGTTTTGATAGCTGTCTTTAACATACTTAAGTTCATCAATGATGATATCGAGAATCATTTTGTCGCTGCCCAAAATCTTTCGCAGCTTTCTGATCAGTTTTTGTAAATCTTGATACTCATTTTGAATCTTCTCTCTTTCCAATCCTGTCAGTTTCTGCAGCTGCATATCTAAAATAGCCTGAGCTTGAATCTGTGTCAGATGGAATTTTAAAATTAAACCTTTTCTTGCCTCATCGACTGTCTGGGAACCTCGTATCAAGCGAATAACTTTATCAAGATTATCCAGCGCAATGGTAAGACCCTCCAAAATGTGAGCCCTTTGCTCTGCCTTCTTCAGCTCAAATCTCGTTCGACGCCTGACCACGTCCTGGCGATGAGACACGAAATAGCGCATCGCATCCAAGAGTCCAAGAACTTTCGGCTGTTTTTCCACGATGGCCAGCATAATAATCCCAAAAGATGTCTGAAGCTGAGTATGCTTATAAAGGTTATTGAGAACGACTTCAGGAAATTCTCCTCTTTTGACCTCAATAACAGCCCGCATACCATCGCGGTCAGATTCATCACGGATATCGGCAATCCCCTCGATTTTTTTACTGTTGACAAGATTGGCGATATTTTCAAGGAGTCTTGATTTATTCACTTGGTAGGGAATCTCAGTGATAACAATCCGGTCCCGTTCATTATTCCGGCCTCTCTCGATCAACGCACGGGCTCTTAATTTAATCGTTCCCCTGCCGGTCTTGTACGCACTTTTTATTCCATCCTGTCCGAAAATAAATGCGCCTGTAGGGAAATCCGGTCCAGGAACAAATTCCATGATTTTCTCTACTGTGGCATCCGGATTTTGGATAAGATGAATGGTCCCATCGATGACTTCTCCCAGATTATGAGGAGGAATGTTTGTCGCCATCCCCACAGCAATTCCCGATCCTCCATTGACAAGCAGATTGGGGAACTTGGCCGGGAAAACTTCCGGCATTTGGAGGCTTTCGTCATAATTGGGCACGAAATTGACCGTGTTTTTTTCCAGATCAGCCAGAAGTTCTTGAGTCAGTTTTTTCATCCTGA
>CAZEWV010000374.1:0-3199 GCA_964516025.1 uncultured Eubacteriales bacterium | reverse complement strand
AAAAAGGCATAAAGCTGACCTATTTTGAAAATAATAAGAAAATGATTTTGGATGGACAAGACATTTTTAAGGCCATCGACAAAGATGTTGAAGAAGTCCAAAAACTCTACGATAAACTCTCCAAAACTCAATCTCCAAAGGAGCAGTTCTTCACAAAACAAGAAATCATTTGGCACCAGGAAACGCTGCGTGAATTCATCCTGACGACGATTAAAGTGTGTGAGAAGGAAAATGTGGTTCTTCCTCAGTCAACGGTTGAAGTATTGAACTTGGATGTTTTAAAGAAAATTCTTGATAAAGTCAGTCAGGAAAATTGGAGCAACAAAGATTATTTTTCTTCATTTTTTCAGTTCGCCAGTGAGCTTAAAGAGGCTTACTTAGAAAAAACGACACCGAAGACACAGCACTTGAAATCTCTAATAGATGAATTGGAGATAGGACAGTAAGAATTACTGTTCTGTGAGATTCCCCCCATCCAGACAAAGATGGTTGAGGTATTCCTGTAACATTTTCCGGTCTTGGTGCGAAAAGTCTTTAAATCTTAATCCTGAAGAATAAAAAGATTGAGCACCTTCTTTTACCGAATAGACAACGTCTCCTTTTGATTTAAAGGTTCTGCTCCCGATAATCAATATGAGGTTGACGATGTCCTCATCGCTGAGCGATTCTTCAGTGGGGATTTTGGTTCCACCAAGACTCAAATCTATAGCTTTTGTGATTTTGTTAAGGCCGTTGGTAGAGTATATGATCAAATTTGATGTCTGGAATCTTCGAAATTTTCTTCTGTCTTGACCATGGCTGATGAGGTCGGGAGGGATGATTTCTGTCTTGCTGATTGCTTCACTGTCAGTCCCCGAATAGATATGAACTGTGTTTTTTTCTCCTTCGAAATCCTCTTTTTTTCCGTTGAGAAATTTTTCTACTTCTGCTAGTTTTCCTGGGACATGTAATTCATGGGACGTAAAAACATCGGCACTTTTGGGTTGTTCTGTTGTTGCCCCAGAATAGACGCTGATGTTGTCTTTGTCCGCAGTCGCCGCTAAGACTTCTTCCTGAAAATAGATTTCTTTTCTCTTTCCTTTAGCGATAGCGAGAGCCATGTCAGCTTCATCCGCAATTTTTTTAAGGACATTTTTAGTGATAGAATCAGGAGATTTGAATTTTTCCTTCGTAAAATTAGTGATACCAAAACTCATCGTTAAGTTTTGTCTGGGTTGAATTTCCTGTCCCTCGAAATAGTGTTCGGAGACTTTCCGGCGCAGCCGTTCGGTTATGAGGTAGGCTTCTTCTCTGTTTTTGATGGATGTTAGGAAAAACAAGAATTCTTCTCCACCATACCGGCACAGAAGGTCTCCTTCCCGCATCGAAGATTTAAGCAGATGAGCAAGCTTCCTGAGAAGAATATTCCCGGCAGAATGGCCCTTTTTATCATTGTAGTTCTTAAACCAGTCCACATCGCCCATAACAAGCGAAAATAACGAATCTTCTTGGCGCCGGTTTCTTTCCTGCTTGAATTTCAGGATGACTTTTTCAAAGAAAGGTTCGGGACGCAAAAGGCCTGTCAAGGCATCATATTGAATCAGGTTCAGTTTTGTGATGGCAATGGAGATATGCTCACAAAGTTTTCTTAAGATCTGTCTATCTTCATCAGTAAAACCCATCGATGTTTCAGCAGATTCGATTTTGTTATAGACTTCCAGGACTCCGATCACTTCCTGGTCATGCATGATGGGCATGCAGAAAATATTGTCCAGCTTATATTCTAATTGCGAGGAATAACGAGGTGAAAATCTTTCATCAGCACTGGGAGCATCTGAACTGATTTCACCGGCGTCTTTGGCGGTAGAGGCAGCAAAATCAGTGGAATTGAGAAGTATAATGAATTTCGTGAAATCCGGGTGCGAAAGAACCTCATTATCCCATACGAGCGGCTTGAGGAATTTGCCTGATGTTTCGTTTTCATCAAGAATGTAAATAGATATACCTGTAGCCCGAACGATTTCTTTGATATCATGAACGATATCGATGAGGCTGGTGATGTCATTAGCAATATAGAGTTTCTTGAGAACATTTTCGACTTTTTGTCGTTCCCTTTTCAAACCGTTATAGCTGGATTGAATGGATATCCGTTTTTCCAATTCATTAACGACTGTTTCCTGAATAAATATATTGATATCCTTTATCAGTGCAAAGGCTTCCTTGAGTTTTCTCTGGTTTCCCTCATCTAAGCTGCGGAGTTTGTCGACTTCACCTTGGAGCTGAGAGTACTTAACAGCCGTCTTTAAGATTCGAAGAAATCCGTTGTCTTCCCAGTCTTGAAACGGAGGCGTGTAGTAATCTATATACTGGTTCCGGGGCCAGCTGTGGATAACTTCCTTGACTCTTTTTTCTTTATGGCCTGTGATAATTATGCTTGTGGATTTAGCAAACAGATCTTTGAGAGTCGGATAATGGGCCAAAGAATAATCGATGATGGCAATGTCGTAGGTTTTAGTTTTTTGAAAAATAATGATATCTTCAATATCAGTGGCTGTGTTCACTGTGCCAACCCGCTGGCACAATTTACCTAGGAGAAGAGATTCAGTCTTGTTCTTGTTAAAAACGAGAACTTTTACTTCAGGTCCAGTCATGATAACAAAATCCCATTATAGGGCCTCCGCCAATCTCATAAAAAGATGCCTCACTTTGGCTCTATCTTTTTAATCGACTTCCTCTAATCCTAACCTTTTTCAACCTAATCGTATCGCATTATTTTTTGCTTAGTCAAGCCTTTTTTGAGTATTTGGGGGGTGAAATTTTAAAATTTTCATCTCATCCCCCCTTTTTTTGTAACCCCTTTTTTTGTATGCTAGGGAAGGAACAATGGTCAGAGTGAGATTTGCACCCAGCCCTACAGGATATCTCCATGTCGGAGCGGTCCGGACTTGTCTGTTCAATTGGCTGTATGCCCGTCATCACCACGGCAAATTCTTGCTCCGCATTGAGGATACAGATGTCGTTCGATCTTCTGAAGACATGACTCGGATTATTTTAGAAGGACTTAACTGGCTTGGCCTGGATTGGGATGAGGACCTTGTTTTTCAGTCAAAGAGAATTCCATTATACAGAGAGAGAGCGGAAGAACTTGTTAGAGAGAATAAGGCGTACTACTGCTACTGCCGACCGGAGGACATTCAGCAAAGAAAAAGAGGAAAAGAGC
>CAZEWV010000373.1:0-3207 GCA_964516025.1 uncultured Eubacteriales bacterium | reverse complement strand
GTTGAACCCACCCGGGGCTTCTTACGGCCCCATACTGGTTTTGAAGACCAGAAGGCCCACCGGGACCTATACCCTCCCCCATGTTAGGCTAAAATATGCTTATCGTCCTCCCTTTTGGTCAGGCCGGACGTATCAAAATATTCCAGGATGGCCTGGGCATATTTGCGTGAAAACTGGAGCCGGTCTCGCAGCTCTGCAATCGTTATCGAATGGTTCTTTTTGATGGTAGCGATGACCAATTTCTTCACTTCATCGACAGTGTCTTTATGATAAATCACATTCTTGGAGAGTCTAGCCAATCTGTCTTGATTTAGCAATCCGCTGAGGATATTTTTAAATTCCGGAGGTTTGAGGCCGACTTGTGTTCTGACATCTTCTTCTATGGGTGTTTTAAATTTTGCTGATTTATATATCGCCTCAATTTTATCGGCAGTCGTCTGTTCGCGGGAAGTCATCTTGACCTTGTGACCCGGTAGGCCAATTTTTCCGTCTTTTTCGTAAATGGTTTTATCGGCGATCAATTCAGCTAAAATATATCTGAACACATGATCATCGCTCAGTTTTAAAAATTCCGACCGCAGCACACTGCTTGGAGCCAGAGAGATATAGAGATTTTTTTCAAAATAATGATGCAAAATCCCCTGGAGTTTGTTCCTCAGATTGGCATAGGCAAACTCATGAAGATATCTTATGTTTTTGCCCGATGCTTTAGAAGATTTTATAGATATAATTTTTCCGGCTGAAAGTTTTCTCAGTACAGCCTCTGCAATATCCTCTTCTTCTTTTCCAATTTTTTTTGCCACCTCTGCCGCACTTTGAGGAGAAAAAGAGCCTTTTAAAAACACCTGTTCGACTGTATCATCGAGATTCCCATCCAGCATAATCAATTCTTTTACAGTTTGAGAAGAGAATCGTTTGTGCTTATGCGGGGCTGCATCCAGAATGATCCCCCCACCTATGGTCATTAGTGGGGAAAAAGTCCGGACCACAAAACGGTCCTGGGGTAGGGCCACATTGGGTGCTTCGAGAACGAATTGGACAAAGGCCGTTTCCCCGGGAGAGAGTTTGTCACGGTCGAGCAGTACCAGGCGGCAGATAATCTCTGACGTTCCTGTATGGAGTCTCAGCCGTTCCCTGTTTTTCAATTTCTTTCCGTAACTCTTGAGGAGGTGGAGTTTGCCGTCAAATCGGTTCGTGGGAACAAGACTCCCCGGAGCCGCAGCGGTTTGCCCTCGCCTGAGTTTTTCCTTTTCGATGTCGGGCAGGTTGATGGCTGTCCGTTTGCCGATACACGACTGGTTTGTTTTGGAATGATGGACCTGCACACCCCGGATGCGGGAGATCAGTCCTTCCGGAAAAATTTCGACTTTGTCACCTTCTTTAACCGTTCCGGAAAGCACCGTTCCGGCCGTGACCGTACCGAATCCGCGCATGGTAAACACTCTGTCGATAGGCATGCGGAATGTGCCTCTGTCCACACGGGGAGTGACCTTTTCAGCAATCCGATAAAGCGTTGCTTTAAGATTGTCTATCCCTGATCCTGAAACAGAAGAGACTGGAATAATCGGAGCATCTTCTAAAAACGTTTCCTGAATGTAGTCCCTCACATCTGTCATGAGTTGCTGGATGTGATCCTTTTCCACAAGATCAGTTTTTGTGAGGGCTATGATGCCTTTTGGAATATCTAACAGTTTAAGGATTTCAAAGTGTTCCCGGGTTTGGACATTGATGCCCTCATCGGCAGCGATAACGAGAACGGCCGCATCGATGTTACTGGCCCCGGCAACCATGGTTTTAACCAGTTTTTCGTGACCCGGAACATCAATAAATACAATCTGTTTGTCAGGTGAAGGTGTGTCCATAAACACAAACCCGAGTTCGATCGTGATTCCACGTCGTTTTTCCTCAGCCAGGGTGTCGGCATCTCTCCCGGTCAGAGCCTTGACCAGGGCTGTTTTGCCGTGGTCGATATGGCCCGCTGTGCCGATGATCACATGATCTTTTTCGAGAGTTAAGTCGTTCATTTATTTTTGAGAATGATTTGCCCCTCAGATTTTGAAACCACTTTACCAATGACTGTGGTAAAATCGATCCCTTTTTTCTTTAACCTCTCGATCAACTCTTTTGCGTCATTAGGATTTATTGCGATCAAAAGGCCTCCGGATGTTTGAGGATCGTAGAGAACGGTTTCTCTCTCCTCGCTCACTCCTGAAGATGTGGTCACATACAAAGAGGCAAACTCTTTGTTTCGCTCTATGGCTCCAGAGATCATTCCCTGTCTAATATAGTCGAATACCCCGTCGAAAAAAGGCACTCGATCAACAAAAATCTCGACTGTCACCCTGCTCTGTGCGGCAATCTCGCTGAGATGGCCCAAAAGGCCGAATCCTGTCACATCGGTGGCGGTTTTGACTCCCATATCCACCATGACTTCTGCCGGGATCTTATTGAGTTCGGCCATGGATCGGCTGATCGTGTTGAGCGATTCGGCCGAGGCCTTTCCGATTTGATTGGCAAAACCGATGACTCCAGTGCCAAGGGGTTTGGTTAAAACCAGAATATCACCCGGTTGAGCTTTATCGTTAGTGATAATTTTCTCGGGATGGATTGTTCCGGTCACGGCAAATCCGAATTTAATTTCATTGTCTTTGATACTGTGTCCGCCGACGATAGATACGCCGGCTTCTTCCATCTTGTCGACACCTCCTCTGAGAATCTGATTCATGATGCGGTGACTCATCGTTTCTATCGGAAAGCCGATGATGGAAAGAGCCGTGAGAGGTGTACCCCCCATTGCATAGATGTCTGAGACGGAGTTGGCGGCAGCGATCTGGCCGAAAGTGTAGGGATCATCCACACTGGGAGTGAAGATATCTACAGACTGGACCAGAGCCAGGTCGTCACTGACCTTGAACACTCCCGCATCGTCGCAGGTGTCGGCACTGACAAGAACTCTTGGATCATCTGTTTTCGGCAGCCCGGCCAGGACAATCTTTAGGTCATTCTGGTTGATTTTGGATGCACAACCGGCATTTTCGACAAATTTTGTGAGTTCGATTTTTTCTCCTGTATCTTCAAGGCGTTCTCCGGCGCAGAGGCACACATTTTTGTCTTTGAACAGGTCACAGGGACAGGGTTCTTTGGGATTACAGATGCAGTGTCCCAATTTGATGGAGCGCTGCATGATGCGTTTTCGTTTTTCCAGAT
>CAZEWV010000372.1:0-3211 GCA_964516025.1 uncultured Eubacteriales bacterium | reverse complement strand
GTGTGTGTCCAGTGAGTTAATGTCATCAATCTAACGCCATTGCGGTAGAAACTGCGTAGTAACCGGATATCATTCTCAATGGCGTATCCGCCCTCTATGCCGATAAAAACGCCGGTTTTTCTGGTCCCGCGAAGCTGTCTGAGATCGGTCGGCTCCAGGACCAATAGAAGGTCATCCGGGTTTTCTTCGATCAACTGATGAATGGCGTCGATCTGGTCAAAAGCACTGTTGGCAGCCTGATTTTTTTGTGATTCATTTTGAGGGGGGGCGACATAACATGCAAAGATCTGCAAATCTATAGCGCCCTGTTTAAGCTTTGGAATATCGATGTGTCCTTTGGAGTTATCCTGCGTGAGATCCTGGCCTGCGAGGAATCTCCCGATAGTATCGCAGTGCATATCAACAAGAGTTGAATCCTTGTGAATAAAATGTGTGTGATGGATGGGATCGAGGAGGTTTTCTTTTGTATCGGCTAAGAATGTGATGACTTCTTGGTGGTACTCAGCGGCCAACTGAAGGAGTTCCGGCTGGATAATATCAGGAGTGTCTCCGGGGTAGTGGTATTCAGGATGTTCATCATCCAGTTCTCGTGTGAGAGGATTGCCCGATCTTAGGCTGATAGACGTGACGCCTTTGCGGATGAATGAACTGTGGTCCGATCCACGGTAATTTAATCGGTAGTGGAGTTTTGTTTTCAGATCTTCACTCATGTTCTCCTTGATGAGATCGTACAAATCAGAAAATTCCCACATGCCACCGACAAATAGATCCTCATCCCCGCAGCCGACCATATCCATGTTCATATAGACAGCTGTCTTTTCCAGAGGAATTTGGGGATTCTCTGTGTAGTATCTCGATCCGACGAGTCCCATCTCTTCCCCGGCCCAGGCTGCAAACACAATACTTCGATCGGGCTGAAAGTAATTGAGGTTAAAAATCCTGGCCAGTTCCAGAATAACGGCCACACCGGAGGCATCGTCGTCGGCTCCATTGTTGATGAAACCATCCAAACGGACGCCCAGATGATCGAGATGACCACCCAGAATGATACACTCATCCTTGAGTTCAGGGTGTTTTCCCGGAAGAATTCCGATGACATTGGGAGCCGTCCTGTCCTCCTGCGTGAAATGAGCCTCCATTTCAACCTCGATATCCAGCTCGGCAGTATAAGATTTTTTCTCCCTGAGTGTGCGGCTGACCATTGTTCTCCAGCTGAGATTTTCTATGTAAAAAAATCGATCCAGCACTGATCTGTTTGCTGATAGGATCAGAAAATTGTCCGGCCAAATTTCCGATTTTTCGTCTTGTTTTTGTCTTGGACTGCGAATCCTCTCCCCGATGTTCATGAAGATAACGCCTACAGCTTCCTTTTCTACGGCTGTCAAAATCTTTGTCTCCGTAGATTTTTCTTTGGTCGAAAGATCTTCCATGAACTCCGGAGCGTTTGGAATGAGAAGCACAATCTTTCCCTTCACATCGAGATCTTTGTAGTCATCCCAATTGTTTTTTTCAGAAACCAATCCGTACCCGGCAAAAACAAGATGGCCTCTGACTATTCCCGATCCTGTGCCGTTGAGTGGAGAAAAATCCGCATTCCGACCCGGGACAAATTTTATGGATTTAGGCTGGAGGATGTCCAAACGGGTAGGCGGAGCGAAGTTCCTCCAGTTCTTGAATTCTACCTGCTGGAAGTAGGTGCCTTCGTCTCCACCGGGTTTGAGTCCATACTCTTTCATTTTGGCGGCCACATATTCGGCGGCTTTCTGATATTCCGGAGTGGTGGACTTTCGTCCTTTCATCGCGTCTGACGCAAGATAACGGACATGTTCCATCGCTTTTTGTCCATCCGGTTTGACCTGGGCGTATCCTGACAATCCGAATAAAAGCAAACAGAGGACAGCATAAATAGACATCTTTTTCATGAATGAACTCCCTTGTGATGTAGATAAATCATGTGATTTGAACAGCATTATACAGGAAAAAGATTAAAAATGGGATTGTCAGGACATCCCCCAAAAATTAGGTTAAAAGGCCTAAATTCTTTTCTTTCAGGCAATTACGTTAGATTCTAAGTGGAATTGTTAAAAAATGGGGGAACTTTCTGTCGGTTGGCCAAAAGGGGCTCGCCGTTTTCTGGCAGAGGCCCTCTATGGGATTCAAGCCCGTCAGTCGGTACATCTCACAGAGATTGCCCGGGCATTAAAGGAGAAGATTCCCCTAAAAAAGACCCAATATCGGCTCTCTAGACAGCTGGGACGAGAGGATCTTGAAAGGAGAGTTCTCAATGGGATCTCTCAGATGGGAGCACATGGCCTGTATTCGGGACGGAAGTGAGAAGACTCTGGCCAACGGTTATTGGACAATATCAGTCATCGGGGCAGATGTGGGAAAGACATCTCTTGTCCCCCTTTACGGATCTCTTTATTCCCAGAACAGTCCGGATTTTCGAAGCGAGAACTTAGAGATTCGTCGAGCAATCCAGACGGTGTCGAAGGCAACGGAAAAGAAAGGGATATGGGTTATGGACCGAGGAGGAGACCGGGATTATATTTTCCATTATCTGTTGGACAAGCAACTCTCTTTTCTTATTCGGCTCAAGAAGACAAGAGACCTCATTTACAGAGAAGGCAAACATAGAGTCCTTGAGTTAGCGATGAGCTGTCCCTTGCCCTATGCGGAACGGATTGTTAAGCAAGAGAAAGGAAAAGAGACGATTTATGATCTGCAATTTGGATCCCGTCCTGTTAAACTGCCTGGGAAAAAAAAGCCTCTGACTCTTGTTGTCATTCGTGGATTTGGGAAGACTCCGATGATGCTTCTAACCGACCTTCCAGTGACCAAGAGCCGGAAAAGCATATGGTGGGTGGTCAAATCTTATCTGACAAGGTGGCGCATTGAAGAGACAATCCGGTTTCTAAAACAGAGCTACCAGGTAGAAGACATTCGACTTCTGACCTATCACCGACTTCAGAACATGATGGCGATTTTGACAGCTGTGGCTTACTTTGCGATGGTATACCTGGGACTGAGGACGAAAATGAGAGTGTTAGCCCGACATGTCATGGGAGCTGCAAGGAGGTTATTTGGGATACCGGATTTTCACTTCTATGCCCTAGCCGATGGTATTCGTGAGTACCTTTTTGGCCGGCAGAGTGGCTTAAATGGCTTTCATAACCAGTGGATTGAAGAAAATAAACAGCTCAGCTTATTC